>JAHZHG010000014.1:0-15462 GCA_019420425.1 Clostridiales bacterium | reverse complement strand
TACGAACTCACTGGCCTGGGCAACGGAAATGGCGTATTCCAGATCCTCATCCGTGGCATCCGCATTTCCCCAGCGCAGATTCTCCGCAATGGTTCCTTTAAATAATACGGCCTTCTGGAGTACTACGCCGATTTTGCCGCGCAGCTCCTCCAGGGAATAATCCTTTACATTTTTGCCGTCGATCAGGACGGCTCCCTTTGTGGCATCATAAAACCGCGGGATGAGGTTCACCAGAGAGGATTTTCCTGAGCCGGTTCCGCCGATGATACCGATGGTATCGCCGGGCATGGCGGTAAAGCTGATGTCGGAGAGGGATTCTCCTCCGGCGTTTTTATACGTCAGAGATACATGGTCAAACACGACTGCGGGACATTCTGCAGAAGGATTCTGGGCTGCGCCGCTGGCGGATGAGACAGCGGATTTGCCGTCCGTGAGGCTGGAGCGGATTTCCAGCACACTCTGGATACGGTTTCCGCAGGCCACGGATTTGGTCACCGTGATAATCAGATTAGCCAGCTTCACCAGCTCCACCAGGATCTGTGACATATAGTTGATCAGCGCCACAACCTCACCCTGGGTCAGCAGGCCGGTATCCACCCGGATCGCGCCCACGTAGATCAGGACGATGATCGCCCCGTCCACGATCACGTAGGTGATGGGATTGGTCAGCGCGGAGATGCGGCCTACAAATTTCTGGGCTGCGGTCAGAGACTCATTACAGTCAAGAAAGCGTTTCTGCTCATCCTCTTCTTTATTAAATGCGCGGATCACCCGTGCGCCGGTCAGGTTTTCCCGGGTGATGCCCAGCACCTGATCCAGATGAGCCTGGACCTTTTTATACAGGGGCATACTCACCAGCATAACGCCGAATACCACAATGGCCATCAGGGGAATGGCTACCACAAAGACGAGGGCTGCTTTCGCATCCACGGTAAAGGCCATGATCATGGCGCCGAACACGATAAACGGAGAACGCAGAAACAGCCGGAGAACAAGATTGACTCCCGACTGTGTCTGGTTGATATCGGCGGTCATCCGGGTGATCAGTGTGGATGTCCCAATGGCGTCCATTTCCGTAAAGGAAAGGCTCTGGATGTGGGCAAACAAAGCGTGGCGCAGCCGGGTGGAAAAGCCGGGGGCCGCCTTGGCTGAAAAATACTGGGCGGTGATGGAGCAGACCAAGCCGATAATGGCCAGGGAGATCATCACCGCGCACATCCGGTAAATATAAGGCTTATCCCGGTTAGCGATTCCAACGTCAATAATCGCCGATACCACCAGCGGAACCAGAAGCTCAAAGGAAGCCTCCAGCATCTTAAACAGCGGTGCAAGGATGGTTTCCTTTTTGTAGTCCTTCAGATAGATCAAAAGTTTTTTCATGGCAATACCTCATATGATATAGGATGATACGTAGCGCTGCGGCACGGAATGCTAACGCAGCTGACTCTGGACATAGTTTACCAGAAAAGAGGAGAAGTCTGCAACCATAGGATTACGTTCTCCAGGGGAATTTACGGTCAGCGTGATGCTGCGCCGGCACAGGGGACGGCGGATCGGCAGCAGTGTGATGGCGGCAGTGGAGGGCGGTTCCCAGGAATACTGGGGCCAGAAACCGATTCCCAGTCCGGCGGAGATCAGGTTGCGCACGCTTTCCGCATAATCACTTTCAAAAATAATATGGGGAGTGATGCCGGCAGCCTCCCAGAACCGGTTGTAGATCTGGCGCAGGAGCTTTGAAGGGGCCAGAGTGATATAGCTTTCGGAGGCCGTATCCTGAAGATCAATACTGTTCAGGCGGGCATAGGGCGAGCTTGAGGAGACCGCAAGAAAAATGTTTTCTTCGGCAATCACCTGCGTAGTAGCCGGAAGGGCTTCGCCGGGCATGGCGGAAGAAACGGTCAGATCGCACAAACCGTCATCCGGCGTCTGCGACAGCTGAAAATTCACATCCGGATGAAGCACACGGTAGGCAATAATGCATTCCGTCACGACATTTGAAGCAGACAGCAGATTCAGGTGGACCGTATGGCTGGAAAACGTGCTGGCATCTTTTAGCTCCTGGGGCAGACGCTCAAGAGAGACAAGAATCGGCGTAAGACGTTTCTGCAAAAGCTTTCCGGTGCTGTTTAGCACGATTCCTCTGCCTGTACGGTCAAATAAGGAGACACCCAGCTCATCCTCCAGGCGCTTGATGGACTGGGAGAGCGCCGGCTGGGCGATCTGCAGCGCATTTGCCGCTTTGGTTATATGCTGATAATGGGCAGCGGCAAGAAAGTATTTTAATTGAAGCAATTCCATAAATATTCACCTCATTCGGGTATTAATATAAAAAATCTGGGAAAGGAAAAACAGGGGTAAATATTACAAAAAAAATAAAATTATCAAGAATTTATTGGCGGTTTTGTGAAAAGTGTCGAAGGGTATCGGGAAAATGCACGGAATCCGGAAGAAAAGTGGCCAATCATAACACAAAACTTATCTATTCATAAAAAAATGATATTTTAAATCTGAATAACCGATGAATATAATGGGTGAGAAAAAAAGATAACCCAGAGGAAAGGAGGAGTGCTTATGGGCAGCCTGGGTGCTAAGCTGACAGAAGAACTGAACAGCGCCACCGCTTTTGTCGTTCCTGTTTTTGGAGGAATCGAGGTTTCTGAGTCTACGGTGGTTTCCTGGATCATTATCGGCGTGATTTTTCTGCTCTGTCTGTTTCTGACGAGCGGGCTAAAGGTACACCAGATCAGCAAACGGCAGGCATTTGCCGAGTTTGCGGTGGTGAAGCTGCAGGGAATCGTTGACGGTATTCTGGGCGAGGAGGGAAAACAGTATGGTGCCTATCTGATTACCGTACTGATTTATCTGGCAGTAGCCAATCTGATCGGTCTTGCGGGATTTACCCCTCCCACAAAGGATCTCTGTGTGACGGCGGGGCTGGCAATCATGAGCATTGTGCTGATTGAATACGCCGGAATCCATCAGAAGGGCTTCAGGGGGTGGCTGAAAAGCTTTACCCAGCCGATGGCGATTCTGACGCCGATCAACATCATGGAAGTGTTCATCAAACCGTTGTCGCTGTGTATGCGACTGTTCGGAAACGTGCTGGGCGCGTTTGTTGTAATGGAGCTGATTAAAACGGTGCTTCCGGTGGTACTGCCGATTCCGTTCAGCTGCTATTTTGATATTTTCGACGGCCTGATTCAGGCCTATGTATTTGTCTTTTTGACGGGACTATTTATTAAAGAAGCAATCGAGTAAAAGAAAGGGAGAATTAAGCTATGGGAACAATTATTGCAATCGGAGCAGGTATTGCCGTATTTTCAGGTCTGGGTGCAGGTATCGGTATCGGAATCGCCACCGGTAAGGCGGTGGACGCAGTGGCAAGACAGCCGGAGGCAGAGGGAAAGATCAGTAAGCTCCTGCTTTTGGGAAGCGCCCTGGCCGAGGCAACGGCTATTTATGGATTTGTTATTGCGCTGCTGATTATCATTCTGCTTCAGTAAAGGAAATTACGGGAAAGGAAGTCATAAACAGTGCTTAGATTAGATTGGAATCTGCTGTTTACCATCATTAACCTGTTGATTTTGTACGCTGTGGTCAGGCGTTTTCTGATGAAACCGGTGCAGAAGATCCTTGCAGAACGGCAGGCAGAGGCTGACGCGGCGATGGCGGGAGTGGAAACGGCAAAGACAGAGGCGATGGAGTTAAAGCAGAAATACGAGACCTCCCTGAAGCAGGCCGACGAGGAAAAAGAAGGTATTATTGCCCAGGCCAGACAGGAGGCCCAGGGCGAATACTCCCGCATGGTGACAGAGGCCCAGGGAAAGGCCAGAGAGATTGTAGATAACGCAAAGGCGGAGGCGGAGGCAGAAAAGTCCCGGATTATCGGCGAGGTCAATGCACAGCTCGCTGATCTGGTGGTCTCCGCAACGGAAAAGGTGATGGCGGGAGATCTTTACGATCAATTTTTAGATAAAGCGGGTGAGGCCAAGTGAAGCAGAAAATCATAGATTACGCAGAGCGTCTGAGAGAGCAGAGAATTCCCCTGTCTGTTGTGCAGCAGACAAGGGAAATTATGCGCCAGGTGCCGGAGCTGGAGGAAAAGCTGACCAATCCGGAGGTTGCCCTGGAGCAGAAGCACGGCGTCATTGAGATGATTTTCCCTATGCAGATCAGAGACTTTCTGAAAATCCTCTGCGACAATGACGACGCAGATCTGCTGAAGGAAATCGCCGCCGCGTACGAAGAGCAGACGGAAAAGGGAAACGGAAGCGTCAAGGCATATCTGCGCTGCGCCGTTTTGCCCACAGATCAGCAGCTGGAGGGAATCCGCCGGTTCCTGATGCATAAGACCGGAGAGCCGCAGATCGAGATAAAGCTTTCGGAGGATAAATCCATCGGCAGCGGCTTTATCTTAAGCTATGGAAACCAGGAGTATGACTGGAGCGAAAAAGGCCGTCTGGAGCAGCTAAAAGCCCACCTGCAGGGGATGGAAAGCGCAGGCCGGCAGGGCATTATTTCTATATTAAAAGGAGAAATCGGGGAATTCAGCCTGGCTGCCCGGGAAAAAGAGGTCGGCACCGTCAGTTGGGTAGGCGACGGCATCGTAAACGTAGACGGAATCGACCATGCGATGTACGGAGAGGTAGTCATTTTTGACAATGGCGTAAAGGCCATGGTTCAGGAAATCCGTACCGACACCATCGGCTGTATCCTGTTTGGAAAGGATAGGGGAATCCGGGAGGGCTCCCGGGTGGTGCGTACCGGAAAACGTGCCGGAATCCCGGTGGGCGACGCCTTTATCGGCAGGGTAGTGGACGCCCTGGGCGCACCCATTGACGGCGGCGGAGAGATCCGCACCAGCGAGTACCGGCCCGTGGAGCAGGATGCTCCCGGAATCGTAGAGCGTAAGTCGGTCAGTGTCCCCCTGGAGACCGGTATCCTTTCCGTGGATTCCATGTTCCCCATCGGCCGCGGCCAGCGTGAGCTGATTATCGGAGACAGGCAGACCGGTAAGACGTCGATTGCCATGGATACGATACTGAATCAGAAGGGAAAAAAGGTGATCTGCATCTACGTGGGAATCGGCCAGAAGGCATCCACCATAGCCAGGCTTGTGGGAACGCTGAAAAAGCATGGGGCCATGGACTATACGGTGGTGATGTCTGCGACAGCCAGCGATCCTTCCTCCCTGCAGTATATTGCGCCGTACTCCGGCACTGCGTTGGCAGAATACTTCATGCATCAGGGAAAGGACGTGCTGATTGTCTACGATGATCTGTCCAAGCATGCGGTGGCCTACCGCGCCCTGTCCCTCCTTTTGGAGCGTTCTCCGGGACGTGAGGCGTACCCGGGCGATGTGTTCTACCTGCATTCCCGGCTGCTGGAGCGTTCCAGCAGGCTCAGCGACGAGCTGGGCGGAGGATCGATCACGGCGCTGCCGATTATCGAGACCCAGGCGGGGGATGTATCCGCCTATATTCCCACCAACGTCATCTCCATCACCGATGGGCAGATTTTCCTGGAGAGCGACCTGTTTTTTGCAGGCATCCGGCCTGCGGTAAACGTGGGTCTGTCCGTATCCCGTGTGGGCGGAGCCGCCCAGACAAAGGCAATGAAAAAGGCTGCGGGAAGCATCCGTATCGATCTGGCCCAGTACCGGGAGATGGAGGTATTTACCCAGTTCAGCTCCGATCTGGATGAGCTGACAAAGGAACAGCTGAAATACGGCAAGGGCCTGATGGAGCTGTTAAAGCAGCCGCTTGGCCGGCCGCTGAGCCTTGCAGAGCAGGTGGTTACGCTGTGTGCGGCAACGGAAAAGGTGCTGCTGGAGGTTGCGCCGGAGCAGATGAAGGAGACGCAGATGGCTATGCTGGAGTATTTTTCCCAGAGCCATCCGGAAATTATGGAAGAGATCGAGCAGACGAAGGATTTATCCGACGATCTGCGTAAACGGATTGTCCGGGCGGCACAGGAGTTCAGGAAAGAAAACCGGGTGGTGAAGTAGGAATGGCCAGTGCAAGAGAAATACAGACACGGATGAAGAGTATAGCAGATACCAGAAAAATCACCAACGCCATGTATATGATTTCTTCCACCAAGCTGAGAAAGGCACAGAGGGAGCTGGCGGACACGGAGCCATATTTTTACGCCCTTCAGGGAATGATTGCCAGGATTCTGCGCCATATTCCGCCGGATGTGCACAGTGCGTACTTTGACCGGCGGAAACGAAAAACCGGCGGAGAGCGAAAGCGCGGGCTGATTGTGGTCACCGGGGATAAGGGCTTTGCCGGCGCATACAATCATAATGTGCTGAAGCTGGCCGGGGAGTGGCTGGAGAAGGAGGGCGACAACCGCCTGTTCGTGGTGGGAGAGCTTGGACGGAATTATTTTTTGAGCCGGGGAATGGCAGTTGATACACAGTTTCATTATACCGCTCAGAATCCGACAATGGACAGAGCCAGGACGATTGCGACGACAGTGGTAGGCAGGTTTTTGCGTCAGGAACTGGATGAGGTGTATCTTGCCTTTACCCAAATGGAAAACAGCCTTTCCGAGACGGCCCGGATGGTGCGTCTGCTTCCCCTTGAACGGGAGGATTTTAGCAGCCGGCTCCCGGCAGACGTCTACCGGGAAGAGTTTTTTATGGAGCCTTCGCCGAAGGAGGTACTGGATCAGATTATTCCCAACTATATCGGCGGATATATTTACGGCGCGCTTGTAGAGGCCTTCTGCAGCGAGCAGCACGCGCGGATGTCCGCCATGCAGACGGCAACGAAAAGCGCCGACGATATGCTTGCTCAGCTGGCCGTGGCCTACAACCGCATCCGTCAGGCGGCAATCACCCAGGAGATCACAGAGGTCAGCAGCGGAGCGAAAGCGCAGAAGCGAAAGAAGCAGAGCGGCTGCGGAAAAAGGCCTGTGCAGCAGGGCTGTGAGGGCAAAGAGAGAAAAGTCTGCGCAGCCGGATACGGCGGAAAGAGCTAAAGGATGGGAGAAACAGGCCGCGAGGATTCGCCGCGGGATGAGGCAGAAGGAGGATCAAAATGAAAACAGGGAAAATTATACAGGTGCAGGGCCCGGTGGTGGATGTGGCCTTCGATGATGAAGACCTGCCGTATATCCGGGATGCGCTTGTTGCAGATAATCATGGCAGAAAGAGCGTAATGGAGGTTGCCCAGCACATCGGCCGGGATGTGGTGCGCTGCCTTATGCTGGATTCCAGCGAAGGGCTGTGCAGGGACATGGAGGTTACGGCTACAGGCAGCGGCATTTCCGTACCGGTGGGCAGAAAAAATCTGGGCCGTCTGTTCAATGTGCTGGGAAAGCCGATTGACGGCGGAGAGCCTCTGGATCAGGAGGAGCACTGGGTCATTCACCGCGACCCGCCCCCCTTTACCGAGCAGAGCCCGGTGGCAGAGATGCTGGAAACGGGAATTAAGGTCATTGACCTGCTGGCGCCCTATGCGAAGGGCGGAAAAATCGGTCTGTTCGGCGGAGCAGGCGTGGGCAAAACGGTACTGATTCAGGAGCTGATCCGGAACATTGCTACGGAGCACGGCGGATATTCCATCTTTACCGGCGTGGGCGAGCGTTCCCGTGAGGGTAATGATCTGTGGACAGAGATGAAGGCGTCGGGCGTTCTGGAAAAGACGGCTCTGGTATTCGGGCAGATGAACGAATCTCCGGGAGCGCGTATGCGGGTAGCCCAGACCGGCCTGACCATGGCCGAATATTTCCGGGATGTAGAGCATCAGGACGTACTGCTTTTTATTGACAATATCTTCCGTTATGTGCAGGCAGGCTCCGAGGTGTCCGCTCTGCTGGGCCGTATGCCGTCGGCCGTCGGCTATCAGCCCACCCTTGCCACGGAGATGGGCGAGCTTCAGGAGCGTATCACTTCCACGAAAAACGGTTCCGTAACCTCCGTCCAGGCCGTATACGTGCCGGCAGACGATTTGACTGACCCGGCTCCTGCCACCACGTTTGCCCATTTGGATGCCACCACTGTGCTGTCCAGAAAGATCGTGGAGCAGGGCATCTATCCGGCGGTAGATCCGCTGGAGTCTTCTTCCCGGATCCTGGAGGCAGACATTGTGGGGAAGGAACACTACGAAACAGCCAGAAAAGTGCAGGAAATGCTTCAAAAGTATAAGGAATTGCAGGATATTATTGCAATTCTGGGAATGGAGGAGCTGCCGGATGAGGATAAGCTGACCGTGAACCGGGCCAGAAAGATACAGCGGTTTTTATCCCAGCCCTTCCACGTGGCCGAAAACTTTACCGGAGTTCCGGGAAAATACGTGCCGGTGAAGGAAACCATCCGGGGCTTCCAGGCCATCATAAACGGAGAGATGGACGAATATCCGGAGGCAGCGTTTTTCAACGTAGGAACCATCGACGAAGTAAAAGAAAAAGCAGCGGAAATGACGGTGAAGTAAAATGGCATTTTTCAGTTTATCCATAATCGCCAGCGACCACATCTTTTATGAGGGAAAGGCCAGGGTGCTGGTCATTCCCGCCATCGACGGGGAAAAGGCCATCATGGCCCATCATGAGGAAATGATTATCGCAGTGCAGGTGGGCGCCCTTCGGTTTGAAAAAGAGGATGGAACCTGGCAGGAGGCTGCCGTGGGCGCAGGCGTGGCGCAGATCGCCAATAACCGTGTGCTAGTATTGGTGGACACAGCGGAGCGACCTGAGGACATTGACGAAACGCGGGCGCGGATAGCGGCAGAACGGGCAAAAGAAGAGATGAGGCAAAAGCAGAGCATTCAGGAATACAAAATGAGCCAGGCTGCGCTGGCCAGAGCGCTCTCGCGGCTGAAAGAACGGGAAAAATATAAAGTATAGCCGGGAATATCATGGATAAAATAGGGACAGAGATTAATTCTTGGGAATTGTTTCAAAACCCATTGATTGTATAAAGAAAAGATGATAGAATAACTATATCTTATGGATTTTATTACACAAAAGGAGGATTATCCATGAAAAAGAAAATACTTTCCGTAATTCTTACTGCCGCAATGATCAGTACAATGGCGGTTGGCTGCGGCAGCAAAAAAGACGAGACTGAAGCGCCCAAGACGGAGGCAGCGACGGAAGCCAAGACCGAAGCAGAAACCGAAGCTAAGACTGAGGCAGAAACCGAAGCCAAGACCGAGGCCAAGACTGAGGCAGAAACCGAAGCCAAGACCGAGGCGGAAACCGAAGCTAAGACCGAGGCAGAAACCGAGGCCAAGACGGAGGCAAACACCGAGGCCAAGACCGAGTCCTCCGAGGGTTACGAGCTGGCCCTCGTTACCGACTTAGGTACGATTGATGACAAATCCTTCAACCAGGGCGCATGGGAAGGCATGACACAGTACGCAGAAGAGAACGGCATCTCCTACAAATACTATCAGCCGCAGGAGGGTACCACTGACGCTTACATCGAGACCATTGGCCTGGCCATCGAGGGCGGCGCAAAGCTGGTTGTTTGCCCGGGCTTCCTGTTTGAGGAGCCGGTTTACATCGTTCAGGACGAATATCCGGATGTACACTTTATCCTGCTGGACGGCGAGCCCCACGATGCAGACTACAACTACAAGACCAACGAAAACGTAATGCCGATCCTGTTCCAGGAAGATGAGGCAGGCTACCTGGCCGGTTATGCAGCAGTTAAGGACGGCAACACCAAGCTTGGCTTCATGGGCGGCATGGCGGTGCCGGCAGTTATCCGTTACGGATACGGCTTCGTTCAGGGCGCTGACGCAGCAGCTCAGGAGATGGGCGTTGAGGTAGAGATCATGTATAACTACACCGGCGCATTCGCAGCTACTCCGGAAGCACAGTCCATGGCAGCCTCCTGGTATCAGAACGGTACCGAAGTCATCTTCGGATGCGGCGGAGCCGTAGGAAACTCCGTGATGGCAGCAGCTGAAGAAAAGGGCGCAAAGGTTATCGGCGTTGACGTAGATCAGAGCAGCGAGTCCGATACCGTGATCACCTCCGCAATGAAAAAGCTTTCCGTTTCCGTATACGACGGCGTAAAGGCCTTCTATGACGGCAGCTTCCCGGGCGGAGAAACCAGCGTATTTACCGCAGCAAACGATGGCGTAGGCCTTCCGATGGATACCTCCAAATTTGAATCTTTCACGCAGGAAGACTACGATGCACTGTTCGCAAAGCTTGCTGACGGCAGCATTGAAATTAACAATTCCACAGAAGATTCAACCACTGCAGACCTGACTCTGGCAGCCACCACAGTTAATTATGTAGAATAATCCCAAAAGGGAAAGCAAAGGGCTGACGCAAAGGGACGCAAAAGCGTACTTTGTGTCAGCCCTTTTTAAACATTTATTGAATTCTAAAGAATAGGCGGATATGCGTATGGAATATGTAATTGAGATGCTGAACATTACGAAGGAATTCCCCGGCATTATAGCAAACGACGACATCACCATACAGCTGAAGAAGGGGGAAATCCATGCACTCCTGGGTGAGAACGGCGCGGGAAAATCCACGCTGATGAGTGTGCTTTTCGGCCTGTACCAGCCAGAAAAGGGCAGCATCCGGGTAAAGGGAAAGGAAGTAAAAATCAAGGGCCCGCTGGATGCCAATGCGCTGGGCATCGGTATGGTGCATCAGCATTTTAAGCTGGTTCACAACTTTACTGTCCTGCAGAATATTGTGCTGGGTATTGAGACGGTTAAGGGCGGCCTGCTGAAGATGGACGATGCACGGAAAAAGGTTATGGAGCTGAGCGAAAAGTATAACCTCTATATCGATCCGGACGCACTGATTTCCGATATTACCGTGGGAATGCAGCAGCGCGTAGAGATCCTGAAGATGCTGTACCGGAACAACGAAATTATGATTTTCGACGAGCCGACCGCTGTGCTTACGCCGCAGGAGATCGACGAGCTGATGCAGATTATGAAAAACCTGACAAATGAGGGAAAATCTATTCTGTTTATCACCCACAAGCTGGATGAGATCAAGGCCGTGGCTGACCGCTGTTCTATCCTGCGTAAGGGCAAATATATCGGCACCGTGGACGTGGCCGCCACGGATAAGCAGACTCTCTCCGAGATGATGGTTGGACGAAAGGTGAATCTGACCGTAGAGAAGGCGCCGGCACAGCCTGGGGAGACCGTACTTGAGGTTTCCCATCTCAGCGTAAACGCAGAAAAAGAAGGACATACGAAAAAGAAGGTTAATGATGTCAGCTTCCAGGTACGCGCAGGAGAGATTGTATGTATCGCCGGCATTGACGGCAACGGACAGACGGAGCTGGTTCATGCGCTGACCGGCCTTGGCCCGGCGAGCGAGGGAACGATCCGGATATCCGGGGAGGATATCACGAAAAAGTCCATCCGCTACCGGACGGTACACGGCATGGCCCATATCCCGGAGGACCGGCACAAGCACGGACTGGTTCTGGACTATAATCTGGCATACAATCTGGTGCTCCAGGAATACTTTGCACCGGAATTCCAAAAGGGCGGCTTCCTGAAAAAGGACAAGATCAACGAGCACGCAGATCTTTTGATTGAAAAATTTGACGTGCGCAGCGGAGAGGGCCGTGAGACAATCACCCGGAGTATGTCAGGCGGAAACCAGCAGAAGGCCATCATCGCCAGAGAGGTATCCCGGAACCCGAAGATCCTGCTGGCTGTCCAGCCCACCCGCGGACTGGACGTAGGCGCCATCGAATATATTCACAAGGAGCTTGTCCGCCAGAGGGACAACGGCGCGGCGATTCTGCTGGTTTCTCTGGAGCTGGATGAGGTAATGAACTTAAGCGACCGTATACTGGTTCTTTTTGAGGGCGGCATAGCTGCCGAGCTGGATCCGAAGCAGACAACGGTTCAGGAGCTTGGCCTGTATATGGCCGGAGCAAAGAAGGAGGGACATCATGAAAAGTAAAAAGCTGCGCAATCTGGAAGGCCCCCTTTCTTCAATTTTTGCTATTGTCATCGGTTTGATTGTGGGGCTGATCGTATTGCTGATCTGTAATGCCAGTCAGGCGTTTCCCGGCTTTGGAGCAATCCTGACCGGAGCGATCACCCATGGCATGAAGGGTATCGGACAGGTATTTTATTATGCCACACCGATCATTATGACCGGCCTGTCCGTAGGCTTTGCGTTTAAGACCGGCCTGTTCAATATCGGCGCCCAGGGCCAGTTTCTGGTAGGGGGCTTCGGCGCCGTAGTTGTGGGGATTACCATGCCGTACCTGGGACATGTGCACTGGCTGGCGGCCCTGCTGGCAGGTATGCTCTTTGGGGCTATCTGGGGGCTGGTTCCCGGCGTGCTGAAAGCGCTGTTCAACGTAAATGAGGTTATCTCCTCCATCATGATGAACTACATCGGACTCTATTTTGTCAACTGGACGGTAAAGAGCAACAAGGCGTTGTTCAATAATCTGCGCAATGAGTCAAAAAATGTGGCTGCCACGGCACAGATGCCGAAGCTGGGACTGGATCAGCTGTTTGACGGCTCCAGTGTAAACAGCGGTATTATTGTGGCGATTCTGGCGGGTATCCTGCTGTACATCCTGCTGAATAAGACGACTACCGGATTTGAGATGAAGGCGGTAGGTTACAACCGGGATGCCAGCAAATACGCAGGCATCAACGAAAAGAAAAACGTAATCATGTCTATGGCCCTGGCAGGCGCGATTGCCGGAATCGGCGGCGCGCTTCTGTACCTGGCCGGAACCGGAAAGCATATTGAGATCGTGGATACGCTGGGCGGCGAGGGCTTTACCGGTATTTCCGTAGCCCTGCTGGGCCTGTGCCACCCCATCGGCGTGATCTTTGCCGGCCTGTTTATCGCGTACCTGCAGACCGGAGGCTTTTATCTGCAGCTGTATGAGTTCTCCACGGAAATCATTGATATCATCATTGCGGTAATTATTTACTTCAGTGCGTTCGCGCTGATCGTAAAAAACCTCTTGGCAAAGATCCAGAAAAAGAAAGGGGGTCAGTAGGTAATGGACGCAATTTATTTCATTTTTCAGCAGACAATGTATTTTACGATCCCGCTTCTGATCGTAGCGCTCGGCGGTATGTTTTCTGAGCGGAGCGGTGTGGTAAACATTGCACTGGAGGGTATTATGACGATGGGAGCCTTCACTGGCATCCTGTTTCTGAACCTGACCGGCGGAACGATGAGCGGCCAGCTTCAGCTGCTGATTGCCATTGTGATCTCCATGGCAACCGGCGTGGTATTTTCCTTTTTCCATGCCTATGCAGCCATCCGGATGAAGGCGGACCAGACGATCAGCGGTACCGCTCTGAATATGTTTGCCCCGGCATTTGCGATCTTTGTCGCCCGTGTAATCCAGGGCGTACAGCAGATTCAGTTTTCCAACACCTTCCGTATCGAGAAGGTGCCGGTGCTGGGCGACATTCCCGTAATCGGAGACCTGCTGTTTAAAAACACGTATATTACCACATTCCTCGGGTTTGGTATTCTGATTGTGTCCGCGATTGTGCTGTACAAAACCAGGTTTGGCCTGCGCCTGCGGGCCTGCGGCGAGCATCCCCAGGCGGCAGACGCGGCGGGTATCAATGTATATAAGATGCAGTACGCGGGTGTGCTGATCTCCGGCGCGCTTGGCGGTCTTGGCGGCCTGGTATTTGTGGTGCCGACCTCCACAAATTTCAACGCCACCGTTTCCGGCTACGGCTTCCTGGCTCTGGCCGTACTGATTTTCGGACAGTGGAAACCAGTCCGCATTTTCTGGGCCTCTCTGTTTTTCGGACTGATGAAGGCAATTGCGGCGGCATATTCGGGCATCAGCTTCTTAAGCGGCCTGGGTATCCCCAGTTACCTGTATAAAATGATTCCCTACATTGCTACGCTGGTCGTATTGATCTTTACATCCAAGAATTCCCAGGCTCCCCGGGCATCCGGTGTGCCTTACGATAAGGGACAGCGTTAGTTCATGACAATAGACGGAGGAAAATCGCAATGAATGCATCAGAAATTTTATCCCATGTGGATCACACCCAGCTGAAGGCTTTTGCCACCTGGGAGGACATCAGGCAGCTCTGCGATGAGGCAGTGGAGTACGGCACCGCGTCGGTTTGTATCCCGCCCTGCTATATCAAAAGAGTGCATGACGCCTACGGCGAAAAAATCAATATCTGTACGGTAGTCGGTTTCCCGCTTGGATACAGCGTAACCGCAGCCAAGGTGGCGGAGACAGTCCAGGCCATCGCAGACGGGGCGTCTGAGGTGGATATGGTAGTCAACATCAGCGATGTGAAAAACGGGGACTTTGCCGCAGTGGAAAAAGAGATTGCGGCGCTGAAGGAAGCCTGCGGGGATAAGATCCTCAAGGTCATCATCGAAACCTGTTATCTCACCGAAGAAGAAAAGATCGCTATGTGCAAGGCGGTGACCAGCGCAGGAGCTGACTTCATCAAGACCTCCACCGGTTTTGGAACAGCCGGGGCAACAAAGGACGATATCCGCCTGTTCAGAGAGCATATCGGCCCGGGAGTAAAGATGAAAGCCGCCGGCGGCATCCGCACGGTGCAGGACATGGAGGAGTTTCTGGAGTTGGGCTGTGACAGGCTCGGCACCAGCTCAGCAATAAAGGTGATCAAAGAAGCGGAGTAAGAACAGAAAAAGCGATCCCCGGAGGTTCAGCACCGGGGATCGCTTTTTGGGCAGAATATCTAAAAAATACTTGTCTGATTGCTGCATTTCTACAAAAACGCTTTCCCCAAAGGATTCAGTATTGACAATAAATATATGCAAGGTGTATGATCAAAACATAGAAAAACGTTTGCGCAAACGTTTTTCTTAGAAAGTTATATAAAAGGAGGAAAACATGAGAGAAAATCAACTGACCTATCTGAATCGTTTGACCACAATTGCCCAGGCGCGAAGCTGCAGGGCCTCCAGCTGGGATCAGACTGGAAAAAATAAAGACTACTGGCTGATTAACCCAGGAACAACAGCAGTATTGGCAGAGTTGGACGGGCCGGGATGCATTAACCATATCTGGATGACTTCCTTTTGCCGGAAGATTATCGGTCCCAGTATTCAGGACCCGGTACTGGGAGCCAATGTAGCTCCGGTGACCGAGATGGAGAATGCAATCGGGGTAAACTGGGAGATCAATGACCCGGATTATTACCGGAAGGTGCTGATCCGCATGACCTGGGAGGATCAGGAAAAGCCCAGTGTGCTTGTTCCCTTTGGCGATTTCTTCTGCATAGGTCATGGGATGCCGGCGACATTTTCTTCGATTCCGTTCCATGTTTCCTCAAGGCCGCAGGAGGAGTGTACCTTTGGCGGCACGGCATCCATGAACTGCTACTTTCCGATGCCGTTTAACGAGCGGGCAAAAATTGAGATCATCAATGAGAACGAGCGTCCGGTGGGTCTGTTTTTCCATATCGATTATGAGCTTTATCCCGAAAAGCTGGAGAAGCCAGCCTATTTTCATGCATGCTGGCA
>JAHZHG010000139.1 GCA_019420425.1 Clostridiales bacterium | reverse complement strand
AAAAAGCTTTCTAAATTTTTCATAAATAGGCGCAAAAATGCCGGTACCAGCATCAGGTACCGGCATGTATGTTTTCTTTACCGATATGCCTTCAGCGCCTCCACCTTATCCAGGCGCTCCCACGGCAGATCCAGATCCGTTCTTCCAAAATGGCCGTATGCCGCTGTCTGCTTATAAATCGGTCTGCGCAGATCCAGCATCTTAATGATTCCTGCCGGACGCAGGTCAAACTGCTCACGGACAATCTCCACCAGTCGGTCATCGGACAGCTTTCCTGTTCCAAACGTATCGATCATAATCGAAGTGGGGCGTGCCACACCAATCGCATAGGACAGCTGCATCTCGCACTTGTCCGCCAGCCCGGCTGCCACGATGTTCTTCGCCACATATCTCGCCGCATAAGCCGCGGAACGATCCACCTTGGTGCAGTCCTTTCCGGAAAATGCTCCGCCGCCATGCCGCGCATAGCCGCCGTAGGTATCTACGATAATCTTTCTTCCGGTCAGTCCACTGTCTCCATGCGGTCCGCCGATCACAAAACGGCCTGTAGGATTAACGAAGAACTTGGTATTTTCATCAATCATCTCCTTCGGCAGAATCACGTCAAACACATACTTCTGAATATCCTCGTGAATCTGCTTCTGGCTCACCTCCGGATCATGCTGTGTGGACAGCACCACCGCATCCAGTCGGACCGGCTTTCCGTTTTCGTCATATTCCACCGTAACCTGGGTCTTTCCGTCCGGACGCAGGTAAGTCAGGGTTCCGTCCTTTCTGACCTTTGTCAGCTGCAAAGCCAGCTTATGCGCCAGGGCAATCGGATAGGGCATCAGCTCCGGGGTCTCATTCGTCGCATACCCAAACATCATTCCCTGATCGCCTGCGCCAATCGCCTCGATCTCATCCTCAGACATCTGGTTTTCCTTCGCCTCAAGGGCCTTATTCACTCCCATGGCAATATCCGCAGACTGCTCGTCAATCGCCGTGATCACTCCGCAGGTATCCGCATCAAACCCGTATTTTCCTCTGGTATAACCGATTTCCCGCACGGTATCCCGCACGATCTTCTGAATATCTACATATGCATTGGTGGTAATCTCACCCATCACCAGCACCAGGCCTGTAGTTGTGGCTGTCTCACACGCTACGCGGCTCATGGGATCCTGCTCCAGCAGCGCGTCCAGAATTGCGTCGGAAATCTGGTCGCACATTTTGTCCGGATGACCTTCGGTTACGGATTCCGAGGTAAACAACAGTTTCTCCATACTAATCCTTCCTTTCATCAGTATAATTGGTAATCAAAACGATTCTCCGGCATAAAAAAAAGCCCGTAAGCGGACTCAATAGCATCTATCGAATCCCTTATTGTTCGAGATAACTCGCTCAGGTTGGCACCTTCCCGGATCGGGGGTTGCCGTGGTTTCACAGGTCCTTTGTACCTCCGCCACTCTGAATAAGAGAACACGTGTATTTGATTTACGCTATATACAATACCCTGTTTTTCCAGTTTCGTCAATAGACATTATCTGGATTCTGTCTATTTTTTAAAACTTCTGCAACCTTTTCCCTTCTCAAAACGGCTAATTGATGTAAACTAAAAGCAAAGACTCCGGAGAACTACCGCTTTGCGGAAACTGAGGTGAATAATGAATAAAAGTGAAAAGAAGGATTGGATGCGGAAAACCGCCAAAAAGGCCATATCCGGGAATCCCGACGCCTACGGCACGCTGATTGGGGAGCTCAAGGATTACCTCTACCGCACCGCCTGGCTGTACCTGCGCAACGAACAGGCTGCCCTGGACACAGTCAGTGAAACGATCCTGAAAGGGTACATGAATATCCGAACATTGAAGGAGCCGGATTATTTCAAAACCTGGCTGACCAAAATCCTGATCGGCAACGCCGCAGACTACTGCCGGAAATACGGAAGACAGCTTCCCACAGAGGAGCTTCCCGAAATAATCCATGAGGACGACGATTCATCAGAGAAAACCATCGATCTGATGAATGCCATCAACAGCCTGCCGGAAAACTACCGGACAGCGATTATCCTGAAATATTTTGACGATATGAAAATCAGCGAAATTGCCTTTGCCATGGACGTTCCGGAAAACACCGTGAAAAGCTATTTAAGCAGGGCAAGGGCACAGCTTTATCATTTATTAAAGGAGGATTACTTATATGAATATCAGGCATGAATGGAATAATATCCCGGTTTCCGATAAATTAGACGACACCGTAGCGCGGAGCATGAGAAAGGTACGTCAGATACACCGGCGTCAGGTACGCCGCCGCATCGTAACCGGCTGTACGGCTGCTGCCGCCGCCATGGCCTGCGTTGTTGGCATAGGCATCGCCAACCCCTCACTGGCCGCAGAACTGCCTCTGATCGGCCATCTGTTTGAAAAGCTGCAGGGCGACATGACCTACAAGGGCGACTACAGCGAGGTCCGCACTGTCCTTACCACGGAAGACGCACCCCGGGAAACTGACGCCGCCGAATCCGAAACGGCTTCCGAAAATGCCGCTTCCACCGAAGGCACCTACACCAAAACCGTGGGCGATCTGACCGTTACCCTGTCCGAGGTCTACTGCAACGACCAGGCCGTCTACCTGACTGCCATGCTCCATAACAACAGGGAGGCCTTCCCGGAAACCGCTGTCTATGAGCATATGTCCTCTATGAAGATTTTAAGCTCCATAAAGCTCGATTTCACCGATTCAGCTATTGACGGAACCATTCTGATTCCCGAAGGCCACTTCATCGATGACCGGACCTATGTCGGCGTGATCCGCCTGGATTCCAGCAATTGCTTTTTCTATACGGACATCCCCGAATCCTTCCACATGCAGCTGAGCCTGAACACGATTGCCGGTGAACTGGCAAATCCGGTCGAACGCCCGGGCATCGGTTATACAGAAGAAGAACTGCTCGCCATGTCTGAGGAAGAATGGAAGGAAGTGACTGCGGCCTACCAAGAGAAGTATAAACTGAACGGTTTTGTCAACTCCTATGACAACTACTGGTACGACGGCCCCTTCACCTTTGATCTGGATCTGACCGCCGACAGCACCAGAACCATCAAAAGGGAGATCAACGAAACCTGCGGAAATGCCATCATTGAGCAGCTTTGCCTCACCCCGTACGAAGTGACTCTGGAAATGACTGACCCGGATATCGACTACATCGCCTGCCTCTTTGATGCCGACGGACGCTTCATGGAATCCGGCCCCTATATGACCTCCTTCCCGACAGCCGATTATAACACCGCCTCCATCGACCTCTATCTGGTAGACTATGCAGCCTATATGAACGAATTAAAAGGATATCGCCTCGATTCAGACTGCGATTTCCACTCCCTGATCGAAGAAAACGCCGTATATCGCACCACCGTGTCCTTCGAATAAAGCGGGGATGCCTGAAAGGTATACCTTATGTGCCGCATTCACTGCGGCTTAATTCTGGGATGCCTGAACGGTATACTTTTTTACACGATGGATTCCCGGACGCAGCCAGGGAGCTGCCCTATACAGCAGCTCCCTGGCGAATAAAATTCTATTTCCGCAAAATCAACCCGTTCTCAGTTTAAACTTCTGAATCTCCTTCTCTGTGTTCACCTTTTCAATCTCCGCGCCCAGGCTTCTCAGCTTTTCCTCGAAGTCCTCATAGCCGCGCTGGATATAAATAATATCGTCCACGATGGTAATGCCCTCTGCCGCCAGCCCCGCAATCACGAGGGCTGCGCCCGCGCGCAGATCCGGAGCGCTCACCTGTGCGCCCGTCAGCTTATCCACGCCGGTAATGATCGCAGTGTTGCCCTCTACCTTGGCAATCGCGCCCATGCGGGTAAGCTCATCGATATATTTAAAACGGTTCTCAAAAATGCTCTCGGTAACAATACTTGTCCCGCCGGCCAGGGTCAGCGCCACACCAATCTGCGGCTGCATATCCGTAGGATATCCCGGATAGGGCAGGGTCTTTACATTGGTGCTCTGCAGCCGTTTGGATGCCACCACACGCACTGCACTGTCAAACTCCTCCACCTCACAGCCAATCTCCAGCAGCTTCGCCGTAGTCGCTTCCAGATGCTTGGGAATCACATTTTTCACCATTACATCGCCCTTCGTTGCCGCAGCGGCGAACATAAAGGTTCCCGCCTCAATCTGGTCGGGGATGATGGAATACTCCGTCTTGTGCAGACGCTCCACGCCGCGGATACGGATCACATCCGTACCTGCTCCCTTGATGTTGGCGCCCATGCTGTTCAGGAAGTTCGCCACATCTACTACGTGAGGCTCACGCGCACAGTTTTCAATAATCGTATACCCTTCCGCCATGGAAGCCGCCATCATAATATTGATAGTCGCCCCTACGGATACCGTATCCAAAAAGATATGTGCGCCTCTCAGCCGATCCGCCTCGGCGATAATCGAGCCGTTTTTGATCCGCACCTTTGCGCCCAGTGCCTTAAATCCCTTCAGATGAAGGTCAATGGGACGGCTGCCGATATTGCATCCGCCGGGCAGCGGCACCTCCGCCCGTTTATACTTTCCAAGAAGTGCGCCGATCAAATAGTAGGACGCACGGATTTTCTTAATATATTCGTAATCAACACTGACATCGCCAATCCCGGAGCCGTTCATCAGCACTGCATGCTTCGTAATCCGCTCCACCTTGGCTCCGATTTCGGTCATGGCCTCCAGCAGCACATTTATATCTCTCACGTCCGGCAGATTCTCAATGAGAACCGTATCATCCGTCATTATGGCAGCCGCCAGAATACCCAAAGCCGCATTCTTGGCGCCGCTGATATCCACTTCACCTACCAGCGGGTTCCCGCCCTTGATAATATATTGTTCCATAAGGCACCTCTGTTTTTATTATTTATTTATACTCCGGCTCTCCCAAAGCCCCTAAAAATCAACCTCAGCCGCGCATCTGGCCCCTAGCCCAGAATGCGCCAGTTACCGATATTATACCACATTCTTAATTTTTGTAAACATTAATTAATTTTTCCTCCATATTTAAACGGATTCCTGTAAAACACCTCTTGATTTTTGGTGGTTTTCCCTTATATACTTTCTCTATATTCAAAAATATATTCTATTTATCAAAAAGGAAACCAAAAATGAGACTATCTCTGCAAAACTGCACTACCCTTTATCGGGTAAAACCCTTTACGGAACCGGATCTTCCGGATATCTATGCATTTTGTAAAGCCAATACCCGCTACTATCAATATATGCGCCTGGAACCAACCCTCGAAAACCTGAAAGAGATCTTCACTGAACTGCCGCCTGGAAAAACTTCTGAGGACAAATATTTTGTCGGGTTCTATCAGGAAAACCAACTGATTGCCCTCCTGGATTTATGCACCGGATATCCGCGCAAGGATGTCGCCTATATTGGCTGGTTCATGATCGATAAAGCTCTGCAGCATAAGGGAATCGGTACGAAAATCCTCGCAGGGCTGCTCGGCTTTCTTAAAAATAAGGGCTTTCGTTACGTAGAATTAGCCTGCATAAAAGCCAACAAAGAAGCCCTGCAGTTCTGGCAAAAAAACGGATTTTCCCCCACCGGCCGTGAAGCAGCTGCGGTCAGCTATGTCCTTGTTACAATGCAAAAATCGTTAAACTGAAACTGTGCTTTATGTGTCGCACCTGCTACGGCTTAGTTCTGGGATGCCTGTAAGGTATACTTTATGCGCCGCATTCACTGCGGCTTAGTTCTGGTATACCTTTCAAGCATTCAAAGCCAAAACATATACCTAAAGGAGCTTCCTATATGACTCGTCTCATTTTCCACATAGATGTTAACTCCGCCTACCTGAGCTGGAGTGCTGTCGATGCCCTGCAAAAAGGCGCAGAAATCGACTACCGGACTGTTCCGTCCATCATTGGCGGAGATCAGAGCCGGCGCCACGGCGTTGTCCTGGCCAAGTCCCTTCCCGCGAAGGCTTATGGCGTGTCCACAGGAGAGCCCATCGTCTCTGCCCTGCGCAAATGTCCCGATCTGCTGCTCATTCCTCCGGATCACAAGCTGTACGACCGCTGCAGTCAGGCCATGATCGGCCTGCTTGGCGCCTATACTCCGGATCTGGAGCAGGTCAGCATCGACGAATGCTACATGGATTTCACCGGCATCGCCCACCGCTTTTCCTCCTATCTGGCTGCAGCTGAGGAAATCCGGGATAAAATCTACGATTCCTTCGGCTTCACCGTAAATATCGGCATATCCGAAAACAAGCTGCTGGCCAAAATGGCCTCTGACTTTGAAAAGCCCGGGAAAATCCACACGCTGTTTCCGGAAGAAATCCCTGCCAAAATGTGGCCCCTTCCCGTCGGTGAGCTGTTTATGGCCGGAAAGTCCTCTGTTCGGCAGCTGAATAAACTGGGAATCCGCACCATCGGAGAGCTGGCTGCCGCCGACCCCGCAATGCTGGAGGCCCATTTAAAAAGCCATGGGCGGATGCTCTACGAATTTGCCAATGGCCGGGACAGCGAACCTGTCCGTAAAGAACACCAGGAGCTGAAGGGCGTAGGCAATTCTACCACTCTCTCCTCCGATGTCCGAACCGAAGCCGATGCCCGCCCCGTTCTGCGCGCCCTCTCCGACTCCGTTTCCTCCCGCCTCCGCAAAAAGCACAAGCTGGCCGGCAGCATCTGCGTGGAAATCAAATACAGCGACTTCACCAGCGCTTCCCACCAAATGCCCCTCGACCCTCCCTCCAACACCAACGACGCCCTCTACCGCCACGCCTGCCTGCTGTTTGCGCAGCTCTGGAGGGGTGATCCCATCCGTCTCCTCGGCATCCGCACCACAAAGCTCACCGACCCGGAAGACACCCCCGTACAGCTCAGCCTCTTCGACCTCGACTACGAAAAATCCGAAAAGCAAAAAAAGCTGGATGAAGCCCTAGATAAAATCCGAAAGCGATATGGCGACGACGCAGTAAAACGGGGCAGCCTGCTATAGACTGCCCGATAAACTGCTTACCCCAATGCTTTTTCCCGTTCGACTGCTCCCTTCCGTTACAAATAAGGTTCGAGAAAAATATGGCTGTCTCTTATTTATTTTATAAGTATCTATTTCCAAACGCAAATTTTTCCCAGATATCCCAGAATAAAGCCGCAGTGAATGCGATACATAAGGTATACATTTTTACACAGTGGATTCCCGGACGCCCCGAGCGGCAGCGTATGCCCTGCAAGACACGGCGAATTTGGGGCTTTTTGCTCCGCCGCCGATAAGCAGGCCCGTCCGTAAACTC
>JAHZHG010000138.1:4634-7280 GCA_019420425.1 Clostridiales bacterium | reverse complement strand
TGTGGCGGAGGACAGCTCCTTCTTCGCCTTCTCTGCCGCCTCTTTCAGACGCTGCAGAGCCATTTTATCGTTGGACAGGTCAATGCCTTCTTTTGCCTTGAAGTCTGCCAGCATGTAATCGGTGATCTTCTGGTCGAAATCATCGCCGCCCAGACGGTTGTCGCCGTTGGTCGCCAGTACCTCGATTACGCCGTCGCCGATCTCGATGATGGACACATCGAAGGTGCCGCCGCCCAGGTCATATACCATGATCTTCTGTTCTTTCTCATTATCCAGGCCGTAAGCCAGAGCTGCTGCGGTCGGCTCGTTAATGATACGTTTTACATCCAGACCGGCGATCTTTCCTGCGTCCTTGGTGGCCTGACGCTGTGCGTCGTTGAAGTATGCCGGAACGGTGATTACCGCCTCGGTAACCTTTTCTCCCAGATAGTTCTCTGCATCTGCTTTCAGCTTCTGCAGGATCATTGCGGAAATCTCCTGGGGAGAGTATTTTTTATCTGCAATGCTTACGCGGTAGTCTGTACCCATGTGACGCTTGATCGAGGATACGGTGTTATCCGCATTTGTCACTGCCTGACGTTTTGCCGGCTCGCCTACCAGACGCTCGCCGCTCTTTGTGAATGCTACGATGGACGGTGTGGTTCTCGCACCCTCCGTATTGGCGATAACCACCGGTTTACCGCCCTCCATAACTGCTACGCAGCTATTCGTTGTTCCCAAGTCGATACCAATAATCTTACTCATTTTATGTTCCTCCTAATTTATTGAATGTTTACTGTTTTGCTGTTTTATTTATGGCAACAGAAAGTTCGTGAAACCTGCTTTCTGTTGTTTAGAATCAGTTGGCAACCTTCACCATACTGTGACGTACCACACTGTCTCTATACATGTAACCCTTCTGCAGCTCCTCTGCCACCACGTTTTCTCCAAGGGATTCATCCTCCACATGCATTACCGCGTTGTGGAAGTTCGGGTCAAAGGGCTGGCCGACTGCTTCGATCGGCTTTACCTCCAGCGCCTCCAGGGTGGTCATCAGCTGCCTGTATATCTTTTCCATCCCGCTCACGAAGGGATCCTGGCTCTGCTCTTCGGTAATGCCCATGAAACCGCGTTCAAAATTGTCCACCACAGGGAGGATTTTTTCGATCACGCTCTTGGCTCCGATCTCATACATCGCCGCCTTTTCCTTTTCCGTGCGCTTCCGGAAGTTATCGAACTCCGCCAGCTGGCGCTGTACCCGGTCGGTGAGTTCTTCTATCTGTGTGTCTTTTTTGTCCTTTTTGTCTTTTTTCTTGCCGAAGAAGCCTTTCTTTACCTCAGGCTCCTTCTCGCCGGGGGCTTCTTCCTCTGCCGTGTTCTCACCGGCCTTTTCTTCTGCCTGCTCCTCTGCGGCGGCTTCAGAAGCCTCCTGATCTCTGGCAGCGTCCTCAGCTTCCGCCTGAGCGGTTTCTTCGTTTACTTCTTCTTTTCTTGGATCTTCCACCGTTAACTCCGCCTTTCTTATTTGTTTTTAAAGATGTCATCCAATTGGTTCATCAGGGTTTTCAATATACCGACAACCCGGTCATAATCCATTCGCTTCGGGCCTACGATTCCGATTTTTCCGAACATGCCCTCGCCCAGCTCGTAGGTAGCTGTCACGACGCTGCAGTCCTTCATGGTCTGTACCGAAGTCTCCTGCCCGATATATACCTGTATGTCATGGGATTCCCCGCCGTCATCGTTTTGAATCAGCTTTGCCAGAGGATGCTTTTCCTCAAATGCGCCGATCAGCTCGCTGGCCTTTTCGCTGTCGCTCAGCTCCGGGTATTTAAAGAGGTTCGTGGCTCCGCTGGTATAGATCTCCACGTCCTCCTCACTGCTGATGGCTTCAGCTACGGCATCCAATACCTGGCTGATTACGCTGCTGTGGATTCCCGCTTCCTCCTTTAGCTTGGAAATCATCCCGAGGGAGATTTCTTCTATGGTCAGGCCGTTCAGGCTGCTGTTCAGCAGGATATTCAGCTTCAGCATGGTCTCCTGATCCAGGCCGTGTTCAAGATGGAGCATCTTATTGCGTACCACATTGCCCTGGGTAACTACTGTGGCCAGGATCTGTTCCTCGTTGACCAGGGAAAGCTGAATGAACTTGAGCTTTGTCCGGTGAAACTGGGGGGAAGAAATCATCGTCGCATAGTTTGTATTCGCCGCGAGCACCTTAACCACCTGCTTAAGCAGGAGCTCCATCTTATCCTGGCGCTGGATCATCAGATCCTTCATCTCGGTAACCTCTTTGTCCTTCTCCTCCATCATCCGGTCTACATACAGCCGGTATCCCTTATCTGACGGAATGCGTCCCGCAGAAGTATGGGGCTGGATAATATAACCCATTTCTTCCAGATCGGACATTTCATTCCGGATCGTTGCCGAGCTGAGTCCCAGATCTGCGTATTTGGAAATCGTTCTGGAACCAACCGGCTCTCCTGTCTCCAGGTAAGTCTTGATAATCGCCTGCAGGATTTTCCATTTGCGGCCGTCCAGCTCTTCTTCCATGAGGCCCCTCCTTCCTTGTTAGCACTCGATCTAATAGAGTGCTAATATTTTTATAGTCCTATCTTATGCCCAGTTTTTTCTTTTGTCAATAGTATTTCACAAATTTTCATAAAT
>JAHZHG010000138.1:0-4624 GCA_019420425.1 Clostridiales bacterium | reverse complement strand
TTTCTGCGAAGGATGTCGAAGAAGGAAAAACGGTACAATTTGACTTTTCTTTTGATATGGTATAGTATCAAGGATATGATTATTTCAGGAAAGGATTCGAACAACAATGAAAAGGCGAACGCATTTCAACGTTTTTTCTGCTCTGCTGGTTATTTTGCTTTTCGCTATTATTGCCTGTATTTTCTTTCTCCATTCTGTCGGTCCGTCCCTGCCCACGGTTACGGAAACGTCCGTTTCGGTTTCCTCCCAGCAGGATACGGGAAAGGAGACGGACGGGCCTTTTGCCGAAGAGGCCGAAGATTTTGCGCCGATCTTCGTCGGAGACTCCCGTACGGTCGGGATGCGGGATGCGCTGATTAAGGCGTCCGTTGAAGATTCTTCTATTTATATAGCAGAGGCCGGCGAAGGCTGGGGCTGGTTTACCAGCGCAGGCATCTTCACCCTCCGGGACTATCTGAACCGGGAACCCAACCGGCCGGTGATTTTCAATCTCGGCGTGAACGACTATGTAGATATTGATTCCTATATCCATACCTATCAGGAACTAACCGAAGAATATCCGGATACCCGTTTTTATTTTCTCTCCGTGAATCCTGTGGTTGACGAACAGTGTGCCGCAGTTAAAAATGAGGATGTGGCCGCGTTTAACCAGCGGCTGAAGGAGACTTTTCCCGACCAGTATCTGGACTGCTATACCTATCTGATGGCCAACGGATACAAGACCGTGGACGGACTGCACTATACGGCGGAAACATATCAGACAATCTACGACTATGTAATGGATAAAATCGAATGAGCAGAGAAAGGGAGACACTCCGCAAAGAGTCGTCTCCCTTTCCTTTTGCTGCCGTAAGACGGCGGATGAGCGAACACCGCTTATTTTTCTGCACGCGCCATGGCTACAATATCCCCTACGCCGTCCAGCACTATGCTGGGGCGGTAGGCATATACGTTCAGGGTTTCCCTGGTGGATACGCCGGAAAGCACGAGCACAGTGGACATGCCGCTCTCCATGCCGGAAATCACATCGGTGTCCATCCGGTCCCCCACCATTACGGCATCGCCGGAATGGCAGTTCAGCAGCCGCAGGCCGGTGCGCATCATCAGCGGATTCGGCTTTCCGCAGAAATAGGCCTGGGTTCCGGTGGCCATTTCAATAGGAGCGATCAGCGCACGGCAGGCAGGCGCGATGCCGTTTTCAATGGGGCCGGATACGTCGGAATTTGCTCCGATCAGCTTTGCCCCCGCAAGGACCAGATTTGTCGCCTTGGTCAGGGTATCGAGAGAATAGGACCGCCCTTCTCCCACCACCACATAATCCGGATTCACATCATTCATGGTGATTCCCGCGTCATAGAGCGCGTTGAGCAGGCCGGCCTCGCCGATGGCAAATACCGAGCAGCCCGGAGCCTGCTCCTTTAGGAACGAGGCAGTGGCCAGGGCGCTGGTATAAAAATGCTCCTCCGGGACGTCCAGTCCCATACGGGCCAGCTTCTGATTCAGCTCCCTGGGCGTATATCCGCTGTTATTGGTCAAAAACAAATATTCCTTCTTTTCCTCATGGAGCCACTGGATGAACTCCGCAACGCCGGGCAGGATATGGTTTCCATGATAAATCACGCCGTCCATATCACAGATAAAGCCCATTTTTTCATTAAAATTGATACTGTTCATCTATTTCTCGCCCTTCCTGCCGGTCGATTTCGGCATACATTTCTTCAAGTATAGCAAAGAAATCCTGTGTTTTCCATCAAAAGCAGGTAAAATCTATCTAAAATTCAGAATTTCCCTGCATTACTCCTTTTCTGCAACCTCGCCGCGTTTTTTGTAGATGGAATTTGCGGGTACCATCTCCCGCACAGAAGACAGCGGATAGATGTTGCTGTGTCTGCCGACAACGGTCCCCGGATTTAATACGGAGCCGCAGCCCACCTCTACTTCATCACCGATCATGGCCCCGAATTTCTTTAAGCCGGTCTCAAACCGATCCTCTCCCGCTTTTACCACTACCAGCTTTTTGTCGGATTTTACGTTTGAGGTAATGGAGCCCGCGCCCATGTGCGCTTTATAGCCCAGGATAGAGTCTCCCACATAGTTGTAATGGGGTACCTGCACCTTATTGAACAGGATCACGTTTTTCAGCTCAGTGGAGTTGCCTACCACCGCGCCCTTGCCCACAATGGCATTGCCGCGGATAAATGCGCAATGGCGGACCTCTGCGTCCTCGTCAATGATCAGCGGGCCGTTTAAGTAAGCGCTGGGGAATACCTTCGCGGATTTTGCCACCCAGATATTTTCTCCGCGCTTTTCGTATTTTTCCGGATCAAGGGTGTTTCCCAGCTCTACGATAAAGGCGCTGATTTTAGAAAGCACCTCCCATGGATACACCGCTCCCGCAAAAATGTCCTTTGCAATGGTTGCCTCCAAGCTGTACAGCTCTGAAATTCTGCACTGTTCAATCATGATTTGTCTCCTTCTTTTTTGCTTCTTTTTTATAATATACTGCCGATGCGTCATACAGCTGCCGCAGCACCCCCTGGACATTCGTCCCCAGCACATTGGCCGTGCGTCCGCGGATAAAATTTTCCAGCTTGACCAGATACTCCTCCGGCGTAATGCTGCCCTCAGCTACGTAGGTCAGCCCCTTTTCCCAGCTGGCCGTCAGCTCAGGATTCAGCAGGGAACGGATGGAGCAGTATACTACGTCGTAAATCATCTCGCCCAGCTGACTCGGGGTGAGAATCTGGGTTTTCTTGTTCAGGCTGATGTATTTGTTGGCCACCAGCTTTTTCAGGATCTCCGCCCTGGTCGCGCTGGTTCCGATTCCGCTGCCCTTGATCTGGGCACGCAGCTCTTCATCCTCGATCAGCTGGCCTGCGTTTTCCATGGCCAGGATCATGGAGCCGGAGTTGTAACGCTTTGGCGGCGACGTCTCGCCCTCACGGACAAACAGGCCGTTTACCGGCAGCGTCATACCCTTTTTCAGCTTCTGCAGGGCCTCCAGCATGGAAGCGTCGCACTTTACCTCTTCTTCCTCTCCGCTTGTACTCTTTTTACTTTCGCCGCCGGTTCCGGCCACCTTCAGATAGCCCTCGGCAGTGAGCACGCGGAAGTTTGCAAAAAATTTTTCCTTGCCCATCGCAGTTACCAGCGCAACCTTCTGATACTCTGCCGGGGGATAAAATATGCTTAAAAACCGGCGGACAATCGCCGCATATACGCCAAAGCCGTGGCCCTTTACCGAGGAAAGGGCCTTCAGGCCCTGACCGGTGGGTACGATGGCGTAGTGGTCGGTAATCTGCTTATCGTTGACATACCGGGTTTGGGCAATTCCCTTGTGCATACCCGCAGAGAGGATTTCCCCGGCGAACTCTCTCGCCGGTTCAAAGGCTCGCAGACCGCCGATATTTTTGTGAATTTCCCTGGCTACGGCGGTGGAAAGTACCCTGGCGTCTGTCCTTGGATAGGTGACCAGCTTTTTCTCGTACAGCTCCTGCACGATCCGCAGCGTCTCGTCCGGGCTGATCTTGAACATCCGTGAGCAGTCATTCTGCAGCTCGGCCAGGTTATACAAAAGCGGCGGATTTTTCTTTTCTTTTTTTCTGGTGATCTGATCCACCACCGCGGCTGCCTCAATCGGGACCTCCGGATTGGGATTTCCGCCAAGGTCGATGATCAGCTGTTCTGCATCCTTCTTTTCTTTGAAGCCGTTTTCCTTGTAGAGCTTGGGACTCAGGTAGTAGTCTGAGCCTTCCACCGCACGGAACTCGCCTTCGAATACAGCCCCGTTTACCGAAGCCTTTTGGATTACCCGGTAAAAAGGAGTTTTTACAAACTGGCGGATCTCCCGTTCCCTGCGGACAATCATCCCCAGCACGCAGGTCATGACCCGGCCTACGGAAATCACGGTGTACTTTGTGCCCAGATAGCTGGAAATCGAGGAGCCATATTTCAGGCTGAGCAGACGGGAGAAATTAATGCCCATCAGGTAGTCCTCTTTGGCACGCAGGTATGCGGCCTCGGAAAGATTATCATAGGCGGAAAGGTCCTTTGCCTCCCGGATTCCCCGCAGGATTTCCTCTTCGGTCTGGGAATCGATCCAGACCCGCCGTCTCTCCTTTCCCTTTACTCCGGCCATCTGTTCCACCAGGCGGTAGATATATTCTCCTTCACGGCCGGAATCGGTACAGACATAGATCCTGTCCACATCCGGGCGGTTCAGAAGGTCTTTTACAATAGTAAACTGTTTGCTCACGCCCGGAATGACCTCATATAAAAAGGTATCCGGGATGAACGGCAGGGTGGATAAGCTCCATTTTTTATATTTGGGATCATAGGCCTCCGGATAGCTCATCGTGACCAAATGGCCGACGCACCAGGTAATCACCGAGTGCTCCGACTCCAGATAGCCGTCTCTGCGTCCGAAGTTTTCCTTGATCGCCTTGCCAAATTCCTGGGCTACACTGGGCTTTTCCGCTATATACAGATGTTTTCCCATTCGTCTCCCCTTTCTCTAGTATAATCAAACGGGATAGATATACGGATTGGATTTTATATAGGGTGGATTCACGGACGCCCCGAGCGGCAGCGTATGCCCTGCAAGACACGGCGAATTTGGGGCTTT
>JAHZHG010000137.1:4442-7289 GCA_019420425.1 Clostridiales bacterium | reverse complement strand
CCACAGGCGTTCTCCAGTCGATCCCGGGAGATCTCTACGAGGCTGCCCAGGTGGACGGAGCCACCAGATTCCAGCAGTTCAGAAAAATTACGCTGCCCTGGATACTGAGCTCGATCGCTCCGGTACTGATTACGCAGTATACGTTCAACTTCAACAACTTTAACATCATTTACCTGTTCAGCAGCGGAGGTCCTGCGGTTTCCGGGCAGCTGGCAGGAGGCACGGATCTTCTGGTGTCCTGGGTATATAAGATTACCACGGAGAGCGTGGCCAGGGACTACGGCGTAGCGGCTGCGATTACCGTATTTATTTCCCTTTTCGTCATGGCGATTGCGCTGTCCCAGTATATCCGGACAGATGCGTTTAAAGGAGGTAAGGAAAAATGAAGCAGAAGAAAAAGATCAAATGGAAGGGGATGCCGAGAATTGTCGGTATGTATGCTGTCCTGGTGGTGCTGGCAGTGATTGTGGTTTATCCGATTCTATGGGTTATTTTTTCCTCATTTAATGGAATCCAGACCATGTTTTCCTCCACCCTGATTCCGAAGGTATTTACGCTGGATAACTACAAATGGCTGTTCACCGATCCTTCCTCCAATTATATGCGGTGGTTTGCCAATTCCATGAAGATTTCCCTGTGGACCATGGTGATTCAGGTCATCCTGGTGTGCTTTACGGCTTATGCGTTTTCCCGGTTTGATTTCAAATGCAAGCGGATGGGGCTGCTTTCCTTTATGGTGCTGCAGATCCTCCCGGTGACCTCGGCCATGATTGCCTTCTATGCGCTGGGCGTGCTGCTGGGACTGGTTCAGAAATATCCCCATCAGTATCTGATCGCTATTTATGTGGGTACGGCTATACCGGCGAATACCTATCTGGTAAAGGGGTACTTCGACAATATCCCCAAGGAGCTGGACGAGGCCGCCTATATTGACGGCGCGGGCAAGCTGACCACCTTCTTCCGGGTGGTTATGCCGCTGGCCCTGCCCATCCTGGCGGTACAGGCGCTGTGGGCGTTTATGACCCCTCTGCAGGATTTTATCATGGCCAAGCTGATTATCCGCGACCCGAAGGACATGACTCTGGCAGTAGGCCTTCAGACGCTGATCAGCGGAGGCAGCGGCAACTCCGGCGCTCCGTCGGAATTTACGAAATTTGCGGCAGGGGCGCTTCTGATTGCCGTACCGATTTCCCTGCTGTTTATCTTTTTACAGAAATATCTGGTGAGCGGCCTGACCGCAGGCAGTACCAAGGGCTGATTAAGGAGAGGAAAAGCGATGGCAGAGCAGACAGGAAGAGCGCTGAGAAACGCGCTGATTTACAGTGTATATGTGCGGAACTACGGAAAACAGGGAACCTTTCGGGAGGTGGCGGAGGACGTGGAACGCATCCGCCGCCTGGGGACAGATATTGTATGGCTGATGCCCATCCATCCCATTGGGGAGAAAAACAAAAAGGGATCCCTGGGATGCCCGTACTCCATACAGGATTACCGCAGAGTAAATCCAGAATACGGCACGCTGGAGGACTTTCAATATCTGGTGAGGCGGATCCATGAATGCGGGATGAAGTGTATGATCGATGTGGTATATAATCATACCTCCTGGGACAGTGTGCTGCTTGGGGAGCATCCGGAATACTTCTATAAAAAGGCTGACGGAAGCTTCGGCAACCGGGCCGGGGTATGGGAGGATGTGGTTGATCTGGACTACGGCAGCAGAGAACTGTGGGATTACCAGATTGCAAGCCTGAAATACTGGGTGAGCCTGGGCGTGGACGGCTTTCGCTGTGATGTGGCCAGCATGGTTCCGGTGGAATTTTGGAAGCGGGCCCGGGCGGAGGTGGCCCAGGTAAATCCGGAGGTCATCTGGCTGGCAGAATCGGTACACCGAAGCTTCATTGCCGAGCTGAGGGAGAGCGGGTTCTACTGTGCCAGCGACAGCGAGGTATACCAGGCCTTTGATATTACGTATGACTATGACATCCGGGGATATGTTGAGGAATATTTTGAAGGAAAGCGCAGCCTGCGCGCCTACCTGGAAAGCATAAACGAGCAGGAGACGACGTATCCGGCAAATTATGTGAAGCTCCGCTGCCTGGAAAACCATGATCTGCCAAGGGCTACGCATTACCTGCCGGAGCGGAAGCGGCTGGAGATGTGGACGGCCTGGATTTATCTGCTCAAGGGAACCACACTGCTGTACAATGGCCAGGAATGCCTGAACCGGCATACCCCCAGTCTGTTTGAGAAAGACGAGGTGAGCTGGGAAGCGGACGGAGCCTTTCTGGAGCTGCTGAACACAATGGCTTCCCTGAAAAAGGAGCCTGTTGTCGCCGATGGCGCCTACCGCATGTCCATCGCCAGGCCCAAAGGCAATGTGTCCGTAATCACCTATGCGTCCGCAGAATGCCGTATGCTGGGGATATTCAACCTGGAGCTGGAAAACGGAGAGATTCCGGTAGAGCTGGCGGACGGGTGGTATGAAAATGCAGTAAACGGAAAAAAATGCGAAGTTCGCGGCGGAAAAATGGCGCTGACGGATCAGGCAGTCGTCATTCTGGAAAAATAAAAGAAAGGGGGCTTGATTTCTCAAGCCCCCTTATGTATAGAAGATAAGCTACCGCAGCGCAGAGAAGGTTCCCTGAAACTGGTGCACAGCCTCGATTATCCGATCCTCCCACGTTTCCTGTCCGCTGTCCGGAATTGTCCCCTGGGCTTCCATCTCGGCGAATACCCGGGTCAGGCCCTCCTCAAGGGAAATCCGCGGCCGCCATTCCGGCACATCCCGCTTCAGCTTTTCGTTGGAAATGTACGTATGCTGTCCGCCGATTTCATAGCAGAAGCCAA
>JAHZHG010000137.1:0-4432 GCA_019420425.1 Clostridiales bacterium | reverse complement strand
CGATCTGCATCAGCCAGTCCAGAGGCAGGCTGACCAGTTCAACCTCACGTCCCAGTACCTTCATGGCGAGCCGGTAATACTCTGCCCAGGTGGTAAAACCGTCCTGCACAGCGTTGTAAACCTGGCCGATGCACTGTGCCCTGCCCAACACCAGGGTAAAGGCCCTGGCCGTATCGGTGGAATGCATATACTGATGCATGATATTTCCGTCATCGCAGATCAGGATAGGCCTGCCCTTTTTCACCCGGTCAATCCAGGTGTGCTCCACGGCAAGCTGCCGGAGCATTCCGCTCATGCCGCTGTAGGTAGTTCCCGGCTTGATGATGGTAACAGGAAATCCGGTCTCTGCATGGGCGCGGAGATATACCTTGTCCGCTTCGTGTTTATTGATTCCATATTCTGTCCAGGGGGTAAAGGCATCGTCCTCCTTCACCGGATACGCGGAAAAATCCTTTCCATAGGTGCAGACGGTAGAGGCGGTGACAAACTGCTTCACCCCTTGAAAGGCAGCGATGCTGTCCCTGGCATCCTCTGCATTGAAGCAGGTCAGGTCAATGGCATAATCCGGGTTCAGCTCCTGCATGGCGCGGATAAATGCTTCGCGGTCATGCCGGTCTCCCTGGATATAGGATACGCCCTGATGGCGGCAGGAAGCGCTGCGGCCATAGCAGAAGATATCATACCGGCCCTCCTTTTTCAGCTCTTCAATCACGTGGGCGCCAATATTTCCATTGCCGCCGAGCACTACGATTTTCATAAATGTTCCTCCTTATTTGATGAAAATATGATAACTGTACGGTTCTAAATCCACCAGCTTTTCCGGATGGGCGTACCAGGAAAACAGCTGGGAAAGCTGCGCCAAATCCAGTCTTACCGGACTGCCGGTATTATTCATCAGCAGAACGGCCTCCTCCTCACCCAGCCTGCGCGCAAAGCAGAGCGGTGCGGCCCCCAAAGCCGGCGAAAGATCTACCCAGCAAAAATCCCCCTCGCTGAACACCCGATGGCTGCGCCGCATGGCGATCAGCTCACGATACAGCGCGTGGAGCGTCTGCCCGTCCATACCCGGATGAAAATCCATGCACCGTCTGGCCTCAACAAAATCTGTGCCGGTCATGGCTTGTTCATCACCGTAGTAGATGGCCGGCATCCCCACAAAGCAGAACTGGAACACCACGGACAGGATCACCCGCTGCAGATCTTCTCCTGCCAGGGTGAACCAGCGGGGGGTGTCATGAGAACCGAGCAGGTTGTACATGGCATAGGCAGCAGGGTGCGGGTAGCAGGTCAGGCGGGCGGTGATCAGATCCCGGAACTCTTCTGTATTGATCTCGCGGGTGAGAAAATAGTATTCGCAGGCCGTGGCAAAGGGGTAGTTCATCACGCTGTCCACCATATCGCCGCCCAGATAAGGCTGGGAATCGTTCCACATTTCACCCAGAATAAAGGCATCCGGATTGATGGACTTCACGGTCTTGCGGAAATCCCGCCAGAAATCCAGCTCCACCTCGTTGGCCACATCCAGCCTCCAGCCATCGATTCCCAGGGAGGTCCAGTGGGCGGCTACGTCCAGCAGATATTTCCGGGTCTCCGGGTTCGACGTATTGAGCTTTGGCATATGGCGTTCAAAGGAGAACCGGTCATAGCGATAGACTTCGTCCACGACGACCGGGTAGCTCCGGATGTAGTACCAGTCCTTGTAAGCAGAGGCCTCTCCGTTTTCGATTACATCGAGAAAAGCGGGAAAGGTATCGCAGGTATGGTTAAACACGGCATCCAGAATCATGCGGATACCGTTCTGATGGCACAGCTCCAGAAGCTCCCGGAAATCCTCCAGTGTTCCCAGGGTGGGATCGATTTCCAGATAATCCCGGGTATTGTAGCGGTGGCAGCTGTTGGAGGCAAAAATGGGGCAGAAGTAAAACGCAGTAATGCCCAGCTCAGTAAAATAAGAAAAATGCTCGATAATCCCGCGCAGGTTGCCGCCCAGATGGTTGACAATATGCGGCTCGCTTCCCCATTCCGGGAGTGGAACAGGCGCAGAATACGCCGCGCTCCGGGCAAAGCTGTCCGGAAAGATCTGGTAAAATACAGCAGATTTTGCCCAGTTGGGGACGCAGACGGCATCGGATTCGTTCAGATAGGGCAGCTTAAAGGCATTTTTTTCACAGTGGCGGTCATCGGTATGGAAGCCCAGCTCATCATAGTACAGAAGCTCTCCGTCCGTTCCGGTCAGAATAAAGTAGTAATCCATCCGTTTATAAGGCGGAGTGACCCGGGCGCGGTAATAGCTGAACAGTGAGTCGGACAGGGCAGGAGAAAGTACCGTCCGGGTAACGGTTCCGGCCATGTCGTATTTATCGAAGGCCACCAGCTCCACACGGGCAAGATCATCTCTGCCGGTGCGCAGCATCAGATATGCAGTATAGTCTCTGTCAAAGTAAGCGTAATTATTTCGGGGTCTGTGGTAGATGGCTTGTCGTAGCATTACGGCCTCCTTGATTATCGATAATTATTGGATAATGCTTGTATTACCCTTAATATACGGGATAAAAACGAAAAAGTCAATGGAATATCGCAGGATAATTGGGAAATTATCGAGAATTATCGATAATCTGTTGAATTTTTCGGCGGCCTGGTATAAGATAAAAACAGATAACCAATGAGGAGGTAAACAGGATGAAAACATATCAGGCAGTCGTATTTGATCTGGACGGGGTAATTGTGGATACAGCCAGGTATCATTACCGGGCATGGGAGAAGATTCTCAGGGAGCGCTTCGGTATCCGGCATACGCAGGAGGTGGACGAAAAAACAAAAGGGATCGGCAGGTATGCATGCATGAAGCTCATCCTTTCTGAGTACCGGATTTCCCTTCCCGAGGAGGAGGTATATGCGGTTGCCGACGAAAAAAACCGGTATTATGTACAGCTGCTTCAGACAGAATTGGACAAAACCGGTATTCTGCCCGGCATGGAGGAGACGCTGGGGTGGCTGAAGGAACGGCGGATTCCCACAGCTCTGGCATCCTCCAGCTACAACGCGCCGCTGATTGTGGAGAAGCTGGGGCTGTCCTTTGACTATATGGTAAATCCGGGAGAAATCGAGCATGGCAAGCCGGCCCCTGACATTTATCTGCGGGCTGCCGAGCATCTGCAGATTTCCCCGGAGGACTGTATCGGCGTAGAGGATGCGGCCTCCGGGGTAGAAGCCATCACCAGTGCGGGAATGTACTGCATCGGCATCGGCAGTCCCGAGCTTTTGGAAAAGAGCGACAAAGTGATCGGCTCCACCAGGGAGCTGCAGGGAGTGCTTGCCGTCTTGCTAAAGTAGCGGAGGAAGAGAACGGCAGCCGCAATGCCCTTGGAAATATGCAGAAAATCTGGTATAATAAATACGGTTCAGAAAAACAGGAGTTCAGGCTAGGAGTGAAGCGTATTGATGAAGTATGATGTGATTATTGTGGGCGCAGGCCCGGGAGGGATTTTTTCTGCATATGAGCTGATAAAGCAGGCTCCGGATCTGAAGATTGCGGTTTTCGAGTCCGGCTATGCCCTGGAAAAACGGCGCTGTCCCATTGACGGAGATAAAGTAAAATCCTGCATCAAATGCAAAACCTGCGCCATTATGAGCGGCTTTGGCGGGGCGGGCGCATTTTCCGACGGAAAATATAATATTACCAACGACTTTGGCGGCACCCTGTACGAGCATATCGGCAAAACCCAGGCAATTGACCTGATGAAATACGTAGACGAGATCAACGTGACCCACGGGGGAGCGGGGACAAAGATGTACTCCACCGCAGGCACAAAGTTTAAAAAGCTCTGTATCCAGAATAAGCTGAAGCTTTTGGACGCATCCGTGCGCCATTTGGGAACGGACATCAACTACGTTGTGCTGGAAAATCTATACGCAGAGCTGAAGGACAGGGCGGACTTTTATTTCCATACGCCGGTGGAGCGGCTGGAAATCATAGACGGCGGCTACCGGGTATACTACGGGGATCAATCCGCAGACTGCGCCCAGTGCATTGTCTCTGTGGGCAGAAGCGGCAGCAAGTGGATGGAAAAGGTCTGTGAGGAGCTGCATATTCCCACAAAGTCCAATCGTGTGGATCTGGGCGTACGTGTGGAGCTGCCGGCCGTGATTTTTTCCCATCTGACGGACGAGCTGTACGAAAGCAAGATCGTCTACCGGACGGAAAAATTCGAGGACAATGTGCGGACCTTCTGCATGAACCCCAATGGAATCGTGGTAAATGAAAATACCAACGGGATTGTCACGGCCAACGGCCACAGCTACGAGGATCCGGAAAAACAGACGGAGAATACCAACTTTGCCCTCCTGGTGGCGAAGCATTTTTCCGAGCCGTTTAAGGACAGCAACGGATACGGCGAGAGCATCGCGCGGCTTTCCAATATGCTGGGCGGCG
>JAHZHG010000136.1 GCA_019420425.1 Clostridiales bacterium | reverse complement strand
TCGATCTGCTCTTCCTTCACTGTGGGGAAGTCGCATAGATGGATGCTCTCGGGGGCAGACGAGTCTACCTTGCAGACCAGGTTGCGGTAAATGTCCTCGGTCATGAACGGAATCATGGGCGCTGCGGCCTTGCACAGATTAACCAGCGCCGTGTACAGGGTCATGTAGGCATTGACCTTATCCTGCTCCATTCCCTTTGCCCAGAAGCGCTCACGGCTTCTGCGCACATACCAGTTGCTCAGGTCATCGGTAAACTCCTGGAGGGCTCTTGCCGCCTCCGGGATCCGATAGGCGCCGAGGTTTTCGTCTACTGCCTTGATCATGGAGTTCATCTTGGACAGCGTCCATTTGTCCATGACGGTCAGGCTGTCATAATCCAGGGTATGCTCCATGGGATTAAATTCATCAATATTCGCATACAGAACGAAGAATGCGTAAGTATTCCACAGGGTTCCCATAAACTTGCGCTGGCCCTCGGTAACGGCTTTGCCGTGGAAACGGTTGGGCAGCCAGGGTGCGCTGTTGATGTAGAAGTACCAGCGGATCGCATCTGCGCCGTAGGTCTCCAGCGCGTCAAAGGGATCCACTGCATTTCCCTTGGATTTGCTCATCTTCTGTCCGTTCTCGTCCTGAACATGGCCCAGCACGATAACGTTCTCGTAGGGCGCCTTGTTGAACAGCAGGGTGGACTCGGCCAGCAGGGAATAGAACCAGCCCCTGGTCTGGTCAACGGCCTCAGAGATAAACTGGGCCGGGAACTGCTGCTCGAACAGCTCTTTATTTTCAAACGGATAGTGATGCTGAGCAAAGGGCATCGCTCCTGAGTCAAACCAGCAGTCGATTACCTCCGGCACGCGGTGCATCGGCTTTCCGCATTTCGGACACTTAATCGTGATCTCGTCGATGTACGGGCGGTGCAGCTCTACGGTCCTGGCGCGCTCGTCGCCGCTCATCTCAAACAGCTCCTCGCGGCTGCCGATGGAATGCATATGCCCGCACTCGCACTCCCAGATATTCAGCGGAGTTCCCCAGTAGCGGTTCCTGGAAATGCCCCAGTCCTGTACGTTCTCCAGCCAGTCGCCGAAACGGCCCTTGCCGATGCTCTCCGGAATCCAGTTGATTGTGTTGTTGTTGCGGATCAGGTCGTCCTTAACCGCAGTCATCTTGATGAACCAGGACTCTCTCGCATAGTAGATCAGCGGAGTGTCGCATCTCCAGCAGTGGGGATAGCTGTGCTCAAATTTCGGTGCGGCAAACAACAAGCCGCGCTTGTCCAGATCCTTCAGTACCTCGGGGTCGGCTTTCTTTACGAATAAACCGGCGAACGGGGTCTCCGGAGCCATCTCACCCTTGGAGTCTACCAGCTGTACAAAGGGCATGTCGTATTTTCTGCCCACCTTGGCGTCGTCCTCACCGAATGCAGGGGCAATATGAACCACGCCGGTACCGTCGGTCAGGGTAACGTAGCTGTCGCATACCACGTAAAAGCATTTTTTGTGCTGCTTTTCTGCCACCTTGGCGGCGCAGTCATACAGCGGCTCGTATTCCTTGTATTCCAGCTCTTTTCCCTTGTAGGTGGCCAGAACCTCGCTGCCTTCGCCGAGAACCGTTTCGACAAGGGCAGCTGCCATATAATAGGTGTAGCCGTCGGCTGCCTTTACCTTTACGTAATCCTCATCCGGATTTACACAGAGACCGATGTTGGAGGGCAGGGTCCACGGGGTGGTGGTCCATGCCAAAATATAGGCATCCTCGTCCTTTACCTTAAACCGCACGATTGCGGAGCGTTCTTTTACATCTTTGTAGCCCTGTGCTACCTCCTGCGCGGACAACGGAGTGCCGCAGCGCGGGCAGTAGGGAACTACCTTAAAGCCCTTGTACAGAAGGCCCTTGTCCCAGATCTTCTTCAGCGCCCACCATTCGGACTCGATATAGTCGTCATGATAGGTAACGTAGGGATGCTCCATGTCGGCCCAGAAGCCAACGGTTGCGGAGAAGTCCTCCCACATGCCCTTGTACTTCCACACGCTCTCCTTACACTGGTCGATAAACGGAATCAGGCCGTATTCCTCGATCTGCTCCTTGCCGTCGAGGCCGAGCTTTCTTTCTACCTCCAGCTCTACCGGCAGTCCGTGGGTATCCCAGCCTGCTTTACGGGGAACCATGTTGCCTTTCATGGTCTGGTAGCGTGGAATCATATCCTTAATGACACGGGTCAGTACATGGCCAATGTGGGGCTTGCCGTTTGCCGTGGGCGGGCCGTCGTAAAAGGTATACGTGGGACAGCCTTTGCGCTGTTCGATACTCTTCTCGAAAATCTTGTTTTCCCGCCAGAACTTTTCCGTCTCTTTTTCCCGTTCGACAAAATTCAGACTTGTGGATACTTTATCGTACATGAGCTTCCTCCTTTAAATGGTGTGCAGATCTTTCTGCCATAGCCTCGCTATACCGGACGGTATATAAACTCATCGTTTTCGCATAAAATCGTACATACTTTTCAATTATACAAAGAATCATATCTCTTGTCAATTTCCGTTTTTAGCGAATTTTATTGCTTTTTCCCGTGAAAAATACTATAATTTAACCCATAGGAATAGCAGGAGGTTTGGGTATGGGTAAATTCTTCAATCTCGACAGTCCCGTTATGCGTGTTTTGGGTAAAGCTGCCGATCTGATGATTCTGAATCTGGTGTTTATTGCGTGCTGCCTGCCGATTGTCACCATCGGCGCATCGATTACCGCCCTGTCTTACGTGACGCTGAAAATGGCAGACGGTACGGAGGGCTATATCGTGAAATCCTTTTTTAAATCCTTTAAACAGAATTTCCGCCAGGCTACGGTAATCTGGCTGGTCCTGCTGGTGCTGGGCGTGGCGATTGGCCTGGACTTCTATCTGGCCTCATCGCTGGAAGGGAATGTCTCCACCGTAATCCGGTTCTTCCTGATGGTTTCCGGTATGGTTTATCTGATGATCTTTATTTATGTATTCCCTCTGCTGGCCCGGTTTTATAATACCATCGCAGGGACGCTGAAAAATGCGCTGCTGATTTCCATCGGCAACCTCCCTCGTACGCTGCTGGCCATGGTAATTATCATCGCTTCTGTTGTCCTGACCTTCTGGAATGGGTATACACTTAGTTATGGGCTGATGGTCTGGGTACTGATGGGCTTCGCACTGGTTGCCTTTGTCAACAGCAAGATACAGAACCCGGTGCTGGCAAAATATATGCCGCCGGAGGAAGAGGACAGCCCTTCGGAGGAAAGCATTGTGGAGCATAACGATCGCATAGAATAAGGGAACCCCGCCGGATTGGCGGGGTTGTTTTTTATTGCTTTTCTTCCAGCACCTTTTCCATCCAGTGCCGGATATCTGCATATATATTTTCTCTGTCCAGCTCGTTCAATATCTCGTGTCGGTCCTCGGGATAGAGCTTGCATTCTACGTTGCGCATACCCAGGGCCAGAAAGCCGTCTGCCACTTTTTTGACGCCTTTTCCGTAATTGCCTACCGGGTCTTCCATTCCGGCGACGAAGAATACGGGGAGGTCTCTGGGCATTTTGGTCAGGTATTCTTCAAAGGTAAGCTTGAACAGGCTTAAGAACAGGTTGTAGTAGCCGTTCAGTGTGAAGGTAAAGGTACATTCCTCTTCGCTTAAATATTTATCTACGATCTGTTCATCCCGGGTCAGCCAGTCGGCGGAGGTGCGGTTCGGCGCAAAGTGCTTGTTCCCGGAGCCGGTGGCAAGGTGCTCTACCAGGCTGCTGCGGTAGCCCCAGCCCTTTTTCTTTGCCAGAAGGGTGGTCAGCAGCATACCGAATTTGGCCTCTGTGCGGCTGTGAAAGGCAGTTCCCATGATGATGGCGCCGTCCAGCTCTGTACCGTAGCAGCAAAGGTATTGTCTGGCCAGAAAGGAGCCCATGCTGTGCCCCAGCAGAAAATACGGCACATCCGGATATTTCTCTGCGGTCAGGCGATGCAGACGATGCAGATCGCGGATCAGGCAGCGGTTGCCGTCCTTTTCCGCAAAAAATCCGTATCCGTCTTTGTTTGCTGCGGTCTTTCCGTGTCCGAGATGGTCATTTCCGGTCACCAGAATACCATATTTGTTTAAATAGCGGGCAAATTCATCGTACCGTTCGATATACTCCACCATGCCGTGCGTGATCTGTAAAATCGCCCGTATTTCTCCATCGGGAATCCAGCGCACAGCATGTACCCTGCTGATCTCATCCGAGGATGAAAACATGAAATGTTCAATTTTGCCCATCAATCATTCACTCCTTCTGTTTGGCAGGCGGACAGTGCGTCGCTGAGCGCCGCAAACTGCTCCAGTGTCAGCGTTTCTCCCCGGACGGACGGGGACAGGCCGATTTTCGCGATGGCGGCCGCAATCTGCTCCTTTGTGCAGGGGATATCCCCCGCATTGTTCAGCCCGTTCTGCAGTGTTTTTCTCCGCTGGTTGAAGGAGGCGCGGATCAGGCGGAACATCAGCTTTTCGTCCTTTACCTGAACGGGCGGCCTGTCGTGGCAGGTCAGTACGATAACTGCGCTGCCGATCTTAGGCCGGGGCATGAAGCAGTTCAGGGGGACATTGGCCGCCAGGTATGGCTTTGCGTAATACTGGACGGCCAGGGAGAGCGCGCCGTAGTCCTTTGTGCCCGGGCCGGCCTGCATCCGCTCGGCCACCTCCTTCTGCACCATGACGGTAATGCTCTCCAGAGGCACGCCGCTCTCAAACAGGCCCATAATGATGGGCGTGGTGATATAGTAGGGCAGATTGGCCACTACCTTTACCGGACGGCCGTTGTTTTTCTCCTGTACCAGGCGGTTGATATCTACCTTTAAAATGTCCTCGTGGATAACGGTTACGTTGTCGTACCCAGCCAGTGTCTCGTTTAAAATGGGGATCAGGGCGTCGTCGATCTCCACCGCCGCCACCTCCCGGGCCGCCTCTGCCAGATACTGGGTCAGCGTACCGATTCCCGGTCCGATCTCCAGGACAAAATCGTCCTTTGTCACGCCTGCCGCCGCGATAATCTTATCCAGCACGCCGGGATCGATCAGAAAATTCTGGCCAAATTTTTTCTGGAAATTGAATCCGTATTTCTGAATGATCTCGATTGTCCGTTTCGGGTTGGATAATTTTTCCATCAATGCAGCTCCTTTTCTGTAACAGTTCAGCCTTTGGCTGAACTGTTACGGAATCTGCCCATTGAAAGTCGCCTGCGGCGAGGGGCAGATTCCCTCTTGGTAAAATTTACGTGTTCTTACGGACTTTGCAGCAAGTGCAAAGTCCTGGGCTGAACTGTTACCCTTTTCTTCTTCAGCAAGGCCAAACAGCTCGCAGGCGTTTTCCCAGGTGACTGCCTCGACCTCCTCCGGGGTGATGCCCTTTTGCTCTGCGATTTCCCGGATCACCAGGGGCAGATACAGGGAACAGTTCCGCTTTCCCCGATGGGGCGTCGGAGCCAGATACGGGCAGTCTGTCTCTACCAGAATACGCTCCAGAGGGATTTCCCTGGCTACCTCCTTGAGGACTCTGGCATTTTTGAAGGTGACTACGCCTCCGATTCCGATATAGTAGCCCAGCTTCACGTATTCCCGGGCCATCTCCACGGAGCCGGAGAAGCAGTGGATCACGCCTCCTGTGCTGCCTGCATGCTCCCGCTTCATCTGGTCAAAGGTATCCTGGGCGGCCTCCCGGCTGTGGATGATGACCGGCAGGCCGGCCTCCTTTGCCAGGGAAAGCTGGCGGGAGAACCACAGCTTTTGCAGGTCATGGGATTCCTTATCCCAGTAATAGTCCAGGCCGATTTCTCCCACGGCACGGATTTTGGGGTTCTGGCAGAGCGTAAGCAGCTCTGCCAGCCGTTCGTCGTTCATCTCGCCCACGTGGTCGGGATGTATGCCGACTGCGCCGTAGACGAAGGGGTAGCGGGCGGTCAGGGCAACGGTGTCCTGCACGCCCCTCCAGGAAGCGCCTACGTTTATGACCCGGCCAACGCCCTCTGCATTCAGCCGGCCAAGCAGCTCTTCCCGATCCTCATCAAATGCCTCATCATCGTAATGGGCATGACTGTCAAAAATCATAGTCTATCCTCATGTACTGCCGCCCGGTCGGGCAGCTTCTCTTTATCAGCAGATCTCGGCTCCCGGGGTCATGTCCTTATCCGGCGTCATCAGGGCCAGCTCGCCGTTTTCATTTTCGGCACAGAGGAGCATACCCTCGGAGAGGATTCCGGCCAGTTTGGCCGGTTTTAAGTTCACCAAAACCATTACTTTTTTGCCGACCATCTCCTCCGGGGAGTAGCTGGACTTGATTCCGGATACGATCTGTTTCACCTGGCTGCCGATCTTTACCTGGGAGCAGAGCAGCTTTCTGGATTTTTTCACCGCCTCGCAGGCGATGATTTCCCCCACCTGGAACTGCAGCTTTTCAAAGTCCTCAAAGGTGATTTCCGCCTTTGGCTCCAGATCGATTACCGGCCCCTCTTCTTCCTTTGCCTGTTCGCCTTCGGCGTTCTTTACCTGCATAGCCTCTACCTTTTCCATGACTTCCTTCAGGTCCAGACGCGCGAACAGGATTTCCGGCTTTTCCGTTACTTTATTGCCGGATTTGTACAGGCCGAAGCGATCCATGTCATCCAGGCTTCTGGCTTCGGCGTTCAGCTGGCTGAGAATCCGTGCGGAGGTTTCCGGCATAAAGGACTGTAAGAGCACAGCGCCGATGTTGATGCTCTCTACCAGATTGTAGAGCACCTCTGCCAGGCGGTCTTTCTTTGCCTCGTCCTTTGCCAGCGCCCAGGGCATTGTCTCATCAATATATTTGTTGCAGCGTTTGAACAGAACAAAAATCTCGGAAATCGCATCTGCTACACGCAGCTTCTCCATCTTGGCGGCTACCTTTTTCGGCGTCTCTAAAACTACGGCCTTCAGCTCGTCGTCCACCGGTTCGCATACGCCTGTGGATTTTACTTCTCCGCCAAAGTATTTGTTGCTCATGGAAATGGTGCGGTTAACCAGGTTGCCCAGGGTATTGGCCAGATCGGAATTCATCCGCTCCACCATCAGCTCCCAGGTAATCACACCGTCATTCTCAAAGGGCATCTCGTGCAGGACAAAGTAACGCACAGCGTCCACGCCGAAGAAATTGGCCAGATCGTCCGCATAGATAACATTTCCTTTGGATTTGCTCATCTTGCCGTCGCCCTGGAGCAGCCAGGGATGGCCAAATACCTGCTTGGGCAGGGGCAGATCCAGAGCCATCAGGAAGATCGGCCAGTAGATCGTATGGAAACGGATGATGTCCTTTCCGATCAGGTGCAGGTCTGCCGGCCAGT
>JAHZHG010000135.1:4459-7365 GCA_019420425.1 Clostridiales bacterium | reverse complement strand
GCTGAGACGCCCGCCTGTTAGTATAGATTTCCGTAGGTTAAAAACGCCGGAAATACAGCGCAGGCGGGTGGCTGTCCATGTATGCGAACCATACAACGCAAGCCGCCTTCCGACCGGGAGGGCGGCGTTTTTTCTTATCAGGCTTACGATCAGACCTTACAGGATTTTTGCGGCCATTTTATGCCACCCCACCGAACCGCTGCGATTCAAACCGCCCCATAGTGCCGCTTTGCGCCTACAGCAATCTTGCTGTGGGCGCTTTTGCGTATCATGGCGGATTTCATTGCCGAAGTCCACCGGTCAATCGTTTTGATTCACTCAAAAACGATTGATTGGAGGACAAAGAGATGGATGACAGGCATCCAAAGAGAAGAAAGGACAAGTATGACCCCTATACCCTGTCGATGATCGACGGGAAATGTTATCTATCTTTCAGGGACGGCCAGGGCGTACCACACAGGCTGGAACTGGATGTGAAGCTCTATGCCGTGTTTGACCGGTTTGAGTTGGACGATCTCTCCTTCCTTAACGAGCAGGAGAGGCACCTTGACTGGACCGAGCTGAACGAAGAGCTGCTGAGCCGTCGTTCGGCACAGGAGCCGGCCCCGGTGGAGGACGCCGTCTATGAATCCATGCAGACGCAGGCGCTCCGGGAGGGCGTCAACCAGCTGCCGGAAGTCCAGAAAAGAAGGCTGCAGATGTATTTCTTTGACGGGCTTACCTATGAGGAGATTGCGGTGCGGGAAGGGTGCAGCTATCAGGCGGTACAGAAGTCCATAGCGGCAGCTCTGAAAAAAATCCGGAAATTTCTGAAATAGAGGGTTGAGTTTTGTGTGGAAGGGGAAAGCGAACAAATGAAGCCAAACCCGAGGCTCCCTCTCGTTTGAAAAACGAATATAAATAAACCGGGCGTTCCCTGCTTACGCGGCCTTAGCTGCATACAAGCAAGGAACACCCGGCTTTTTCGATCTGCCTTTTTACTCCATCGCTTCCCTGTATTCCGGATATGTTTCCTGAATTTTCCGCGCCAGATCCCAGATCTCCTCGTCGCCGGAAAGCACATAGGATGTTCCGCCGGCGCCATGGAACCGGTTTTCATCAAACCAGAAGAGGCAGGTATCCCCATCCGCTGTCTCAAACTCCAGGATCCGGCTGTCTGTAGAGCCGCTGAAAGCTTTGGATACAATGGTCGTTTCCCGTAATGCCTGCAGGATTTCGGAGATGATTTCTTCATCCGTCGTTTCGTAGCGTCCCAGGATGTTATCGTTGTGATGATAGGTAAGCGCGACCGGCAGCTCTTCCAGCGACTGATCCAGAAATTCCTGCTGGCTTTCGGTGCAATAGGCCCGAAGCGATGTGTCTTTTGGGGAACACCCCGCCAGTACGCACAATAAAATCAGCAAAACGGTAATTTTAATCCTCTTCATCCGAATCCCTTTCTGACTGTCATAGCCTGCGCTGTTTTTCTATGTAGAGCTGGTACAATCCCATGCGTGATTTTACACCCGCTTTCTCATAGATCGCCGCGATATGCCGCTGACAGGTTCGCCGGGATAGATACAGTCCATCTGCGATCTCCTGAATACTTTCCTCTGAATTGACCAGCTTGTCAAATACTTCGGTTTCCTTGGGCGTAAGGATAAACAGCTCCGACAAAAGACGGAACGCTTCCTGAGGGTCCAGGTCTGTCGGGATATCCTTGGGGGTGCCGGATGAAACCGGCATCCAGGCTGTATAAAGATAGATGACTACGCTGACGGCCACAAACAGGACCAGTGCCAGAATGATGGATGCCATGCCATTGCTGTCAGAAACAAGCAACGCTACAGAGGCGTTGGTAAGCAAAGCGGCGCTCACGTTATTCATGGCGCGCCCCATACCGGCCCACAGCGCTGGCGTGGGCATATGGCGGGCAAAATCCAGAAAGCTGGTGGTGAAGAATACCACAAAAAATCCAGCCGAAAGATAAAATACGATCAGGCCGATCAAAAACGGGCCGCCCAGCTTGAGTACTACCACACAGATGACGGACATCAGCATGACGCAGTACATCATCATGGCCATAAATTTCCGCTTTCGGATATCAAAAAGAAAGCCGGCAGAAAGGCCGCTTACCGCCAGCAAAAGCCGCGGCCATTGCCCGATGTCAGTGCCTGCTGCATGATGCATGGTGACCGCGTTGTCCAGCGTACTGAAGATACATGCCATCAGGATGACAAGCAGTGCAAGGAGTCCGCCGGCGGCGATCTTCTTTCGGGTTCCCTTCCCATCCTCCTCTATGGCCTCTATGGCGGGGGACTGGAGTTCTTCCGCTTCTGCGTTTTCCTGGCGGCAAAGCCTTTCTGCCTTCAGCAACAGCGCTAACGCTACAAGGGCAAAGAGTGAAAGTATCAAGGCTTCCGCAGTTTCCAGATCCACAAGATTGTTATTTAGAAACTGCAGGAAGATCCCAAGGGCATAGGAGACACCAACCATACGCGCCAGATGGGTGCGATCCCTCGCCAGTTTGAAAAACAGGTAGTGGGCCGCGCTTCCCAATATCCCCAGAAACAGGAACAATGCCATTCCGGAGAGCAGAGTGGACGAATAAGAAACATGTTTTTGAACCAAAAAATTGCATACTGACGCTGCTAGTGCAAGGATAAAAAGTCCAACGATTTGTACCCGCCTTTTCAAAAGGCGATGAAACAGCGGATAGAGCAAAAAACCGACAGCGCTTATTCCTAACGCGTAGTTTTGCGTAATCACCGTTTTTTTTTCCCCTGCCGTAAGCGAGATCATGTTTACATATAGGTACTCGGCTCCAAGAAATAGAAAAGTAAAAACACTAAGCAGCAGAATCGCATAAATGGATTTTGGATTTGTGAAGCTTTTCTTTATTACCATACGTCCCATTCCACCCCCTT
>JAHZHG010000135.1:0-4359 GCA_019420425.1 Clostridiales bacterium | reverse complement strand
GATTTTGGATTTGTGAAGCTTTTCTTTATTACCATACGTCCCATTCCACCCCCTTGTTATAGACTATTATACTATAAACGGCATGGATTTTCAACGATTTCGGTCGGTTAGAGACTTTTTTTCGCTGACGTTTTTGCGGAATATACAATCCTTCCTGTTTGACCTAAACCAGGGATTCTCCTGGATAAAACCGTATATTTTTGGAGCTGCGTTCCGCATCCGGGAACTACCGGTTTTTTGCGCCCGCACATGCCGTTTTACCGCAGCCACACGGTGCAGCCGCGGTAAACAAGGAAATATCCTGAATGAGAGAAGCTGTCTAGTAGGTGATATTGTGGACGTAAAAATAAATCAGCAGGCCACCCAGCCCAGCGCCGCTTATCAGGCTTGCCCACGTCCAGAATAAAGACAGCAGAAGCCCCAGGAAAATAAACACGCAGAACACCACGACAAAAGCGTCTCTCTGGAAGAGCATGATGAATTTGATACAGGCGATCACAACCCCTGCCATCATAACGAGAGCCCCAAGAAGAGCCAGAACAAAAACGTACACCCCCGCCATCTGGAGAATTGAGATCAGGACATTAAAACCAAGACCTATCCCCGCGATCAGGCTGCCTACTTTGATGAGGCTGTCACGGGAAGCGCTGAACGCGCCAAAGAAATAAGTTGCGATTAACCCGTTGGAGCCAATGAGCAGCATGTTTACAATAATGACCCATTCCGCGCTTATGTAGTACGATGTGGAAACTGCCAAGCTGATAATAGCGGTGAGAACAGTGAGGAACCCCCCGATGGCGCCAATGAGATGGTACGGCCTTAACCTTGCATACATACGATATATCCCCTTTCTGATCCTGCGTTCCGAAAAGGCCAGCTGAAGCTTTTTGGACATTCTGTGTCTTGGCCGACCTTCCATCATGCGAACTTTTCGTTTTTTATCATAGCAGGAAGCCGGTGTTTTTGATAGGCCGCTTTAGCGCCAAACTAAAAAAACACTGTGGCGCACCTGCGCCATTTTGAGAAACGAAGCTTTGGAGCCAGAAAATTGAGGCCATCCACCCTGTATAGAGTGTAACACTTCTTAAGTTTACAGGATGTAACAGGCCGCTGTCATGATCGGCAATCCCTTTTGCACAATCAAGGTGTTTTTGAATTTTCACACAAAAAATAGATTGGCGCAGGTGCGCCATGCGTTTTTTGATAAATTGGCGCGAAAGCGGCCTGCACAGATCCTTAAAAAAACGATACAGTAAAACCATAAAAGGACAAAAAAGAGTTTGGATCGCCTTTGGCGTTACAGGCCGAGCAGCAAAGCGATTCATGAGACCAGGACAGAAGAAAGGAGGCACGAATGAAAAAAAGAGGGGCAGCGGCACTTCTGGCAGCCATCTGTTTGCTGGCGGGGTGTGCAGCATCAGATCCTGCGCTTCCGGCAGAGACTCCGACCCCGACAGAGACTTCGTCCCCGGCATACCAAGGGGACTCCCTTTTTGCTTACTGTACCGAAAGGCAGCGGGAGCTTTTGGAGCTGCCCCATGAGGAACTGCCGGTGGAACTGATCTTTCACCATTGGACGGAGACGGCGGCGGACTACGAGACAAGGGACGAAACGGTGATCGCCGGGGTCTTGCAGGCGCTGCGGGATGTGTCGGTGGAATCCGAGTCACCCATCGTCTCTACAGATAACCGGGGGCTTACATTTGTGACGGCGCAAGGGGATACCTACAGTTTCTGGTTTGATAAACGCCGGTTCGAAGGGGTGGATGGCAGGTGCTATGTCCTTTCCGAAGATGAAAAGCTTTGGGAATTGGTGTGGGGGATTCGGGCGGCAGACCCAGACTATCAGGATCTGATGAGATAAGCGGTATTTCCCCATGATTTCTGCGAAAAATGCGGATTGGCGCAGGTGCGCCACATAATTTTTGGGAAATTGGCGCTAAAGCGACCTGCACAAATCCCGAAAAAGGCGCTACAGTAAGAACAGCAAAAAACCAGGGATGGTTTTGGATAATCCTTAAGATTTCTTTATCAGGAGGAAAACAATTATGAGACAGTGTGACAATGGCCATTTTTACGATGAATCCAGATTCGATAGCTGCCCCTACTGCCAGGAGGGCGCCGGGGTCGGCAAGACGGTTGCGGCCGGAACGGTAGGGAAGACCGTGGCTGCTGTGCCGGGCGGCGCTGCGCCGGAAGCAGACAGAGGCAAGACGGTGGGCATTATTAAAAAGAAGATCGGTATTGATCCTGCAGTAGGATTCTTGGTCTGTGTTTCCGGTCCCCATCGCGGCGCAGATTATAAGCTGGTAGCAGGCAGAAACTTCATAGGAAGGGCGGCGGCGATGGACGTGGCCCTGGCGGATGACGATACTGTATCCAGAGAAAGCCATGCATTGGTTACATATGACGCCAAGCATAACAGCTTTTCCCTTTCTCCCGGCCAGGGCAGGGGCATCACTTACTGCAACGACGAGCAGGTGGAAATGGTACGCCCCTTAAAAGCCTACGATGTGATCGAGGTGGGAAAGAGCCAGCTTCTCTTCCTGCCCCTGTGCGGCGAGCAATTCCAGTGGAATGAGGAGTAAAGGATGGAGCGTGTACTTTCATGGTTAAACCAGCCGCTGTTTCCGGATACCGTCATCCGCGTCTGGATGGCGGTTGCGGCGGGCGCAGCGCTTCTATTGGCGCTGATTCTCGCCTTTTTCCTGATACGGCGGAAGAAGAAAAAGAAGCGGGGTGATCAGGCGGTGGAAGAACCGATTACGGAACGTCCGGAACCGCTGCCGGAACTGGAGCTTGCCAACCTACAGGGCGTTGGCAGCCGGGAAGAACAGCAGGACGCTTTCGGCATCTCCCGCATGGATCGTTATGAGGAAGACGGGCTGCTCGCTGTGCTGTGCGACGGTATGGGCGGTATGGCGGAGGGCGGCATGATCGCTGCGGAAACTGCCTCCCAGTTGGTGGGGATCTTTCCTTGGGCAGATGACAGCGATGTGCCCGGCTGGGTATACCAGCGAAGCGCCAGAGTCTACCAGCAGTTTCGCGGGCACGGGGGGACTACCCTGGTGGCGGCCCTGCTCAAAGAGAATCGCCTCTCCTTCTGGTGCGTAGGCGACAGCGATTTGTTCCTGCTCAGGGAAAACAAACTCTATGGGTTAAATACCCGGCAGGAATTTAAGAACGATTTGATTTTGAGGGCACTGGACGGGGCGTTCCCCGTGGAGGAAGCGTTTCAAGATCCCCAGGCAGGGGCCCTTTCGGAGTACATAGGCAAAGAAGATGTAACATGCGACTATACCCGTATGCCCTTTCTTCTCCAGCCGGAGGACGCGCTGCTGCTCTGCTCGGACGGGGTGAGCGATACACTGACCTTGAAGCAGATTCGGGAAGCCATGGCGCTCTCTTCCCAGGCGTGCTGCGACAAGCTGGAGGAGGAAATCCTGGCCGCCGGAAAGCCGGGCCAGGATAACTATACGGCCATCGCATTGAAATACCATGGAAAAAATGAGGAGGAATCATAATGGAAGCGAAAAAGTCATCGGGCAAGCAGGTTGTTGCTATCCTGCTGCTGGTTATTGGCCTGGCCGCCGGTGTGTTCGGCGTATTGGGCCTGGTAGGCGGGGGCGGCATGGATCCTTATGAGGCCCGCAACGGAGTTGTATATATATATTCAGTAGCTTATAACGATCAGGGGCAAAGCGAAGCAGGCTGGGGAACCGGCTGGGCAATCGGCAAGCCGGGAGAGCCGGTGCAGTATATTGTAACCAACGGCCATGTGGTGGAGAGGGCATATGCATATCCCAAGCAGTACGCCAATATTACCGGAGACCTGAAGGTATACTTTTCCGCGGCAGAAAACGATTTTGTTGCCGGGCAGGTCGTCTACTATTCCGGATTTAACGAAAAGGATATTGCCATCATCAAACTCCCCTCCGCAACGGATAAACGGACAGCGCTCAGGCTTCGCAGCTCCTCCGATGTGAAGGTGGGCGAAACGGTCTATGCCCTGGGCTATCCGGGTACGGCTACCGTAGGGCAGGATTTTAAAACCTTCGATCAGGATGATATTACCCTGACTAAGGGCGTAATCAGCAAAAAAATGACGCCGAGTTTCTCTACATATGACGCATTCCAAATGGACACCTATATTTCCGGAGGAAACTCCGGCGGTCCGCTGGTAGATGAGAACGGTTTTGTGGTAGGCGTCAATTCCGCAGGAATAGAAGCCTCCGGAATCGACATTGGTATGAACTACGCAATCGTCGCGGATGAACTGATTAAAATCCTAGACAGCGAAAGAATCGAATACACCATGGCAGGCGGCGGACTCTCCTGGACTCAGCCCTGGTTTGCCTA
>JAHZHG010000134.1:255-7433 GCA_019420425.1 Clostridiales bacterium | reverse complement strand
ATCGGTTCCATGAATGAAAGCATTGATATCGAGAAGGAAGGTAAGGATATTCTGATTGGCTTTAACCCGAAATTCCTGATCGATGCGCTGCGGGTAATCGATGATGAGGAGATTGATATTTACTATCTGAATCCGAAGGCGCCGTGCTTTATCCGGGATGAGAAGGAGAGCTATATTTATCTGATTCTTCCGGTAAACTTTATTTCCTAAATTTTTTTCGATAAGCTATTTTCGATGAGGAGTGTTCGTTTATGGAAATCATTCAGCTGAGAGATGCGTATATCAAGCTGGGCCAGGCGCTCAAGGCGGCAGGCCTGGTGGATTCCGGTGTGGAAGCCAAATTTGCCATCCTGGACGGCAAGGTTAAGGTGAACGGCAGCGTAGAGCTGCAGAGAGGCAAGAAGCTTTATGAGAATGATGAAGTAGAGTTTCAGGGGCAGAAGATCAGGATTACAAAATAATGATTATTGAATCGGTGAGATTAAAAAATTTCCGCAATTATGAAAGTCTGAAGTTAAAGTTTGACAGCGGGACAAATCTGTTTTACGGAGAAAATGCCCAGGGAAAAACGAATATTCTGGAGGCGCTGTATCTTTGCGGAACGACAAAGTCTCACAAGGGCAGCAAGGATCGGGAACTGATCCGGTTTGAGGAGGAGGAATCCCACATCCGGATGAAGATTGTCCGCGGAGGGGTCAGTTACAAGATTGACATGCACCTGAAAAAGAACCGGACAAAGGGAATCGCGATTAACGGAGTGCCGATCAGAAAGGCCAGCGAGCTGTTTGGCATCGGTAACTTTATCTTCTTTTCTCCTGAGGATCTGAATATTATAAAAAATGGTCCGTCTGAGCGCAGAAGATTTGTGGATATGGAGCTGTGCCAGCTGAACAAGCTGTATATGCATAACCTGGTCAACTATAACCGGATCGTGGCACAGAGAAATAAGCTGCTGAAGGATATGATATTCCATCCGGAATATACAGATATGCTGGATGTCTGGGATGAGCAAATGGTGCAGTATGGAAGCAAAATCATTGATGACCGGAGAAGGTTTATTGACCGGCTGAATGGGATTCTGCGGGAAATTCATCTGCGGCTGTCCGGCGGGAGAGAGGAGCTTGGCATCGCCTATGAGGCGGATGTGTCTCCGGAGGATTTCTCTGCGCAGCTGAGCAGAAACCGGGAGCGGGATCTGCGGATGAAGCTGACCAGTACCGGGCCTCACCGGGATGATCTCTGTTTCCAGATCGGCGATCTGGATATCCGGAAATTTGGCTCCCAGGGCCAGCAGAGGACGGCGGCGCTTTCCCTGAAGCTGTCGGAAATTGAGCTGGTCAAGCAGGAAATACACGATACTCCGGTACTTCTTCTGGACGATGTCCTGTCTGAACTGGACAGCAGAAGGCAACACTATTTACTGGAGAATATTCATGATATACAGACTTTTATTACATGTACAGGGATTGATGATTTTGTAGAAAACAATTTTCAGATAGACCGTCTGTTTCAGGTGGCCGCAGGAGTTGTTTGTGAAAGGGATAGGAGGATCTAAATGGGCTTAGAGTATGGTGCAGATCAAATACAGATTCTTGAGGGACTGGAAGCAGTAAGAAAAAGGCCCGGTATGTATATCGGCAGCACGTCTGTCAGAGGACTGCATCACCTGGTATACGAGATTGTGGACAATTCCATAGACGAGGCCCTGGCCGGCTACTGTACACATATAGAGGTGGAAATCAACAAGGATAATTCCATTACGGTTATGGACGACGGGCGGGGTATTCCCGTCGGTATCAATGCAAAGGCGGGCAAGCCTGCGGTTGAGGTCGTATTTACTGTACTCCATGCCGGAGGAAAATTCGGCGGCGGAGGCTACAAGGTTTCCGGCGGCCTGCACGGCGTAGGCGCTTCGGTGGTAAACGCTCTTTCCGAATGGCTGGAGGTTACGATTTACCATGAAGGTAAGATTTATAAACAGAGATATGAACGGGGACACGTCATTTATAAGCTGAAGGTAATCGGCGAATGCGATCCGGAAAAGTCGGGAACCATGGTATCCTTCCTGCCGGACAAGGAAATTTTTGAAGAGACAGTGTTTGATTTTAATACACTGAAGCAGCGCCTTCGGGAAATGGCATTTCTGACCAAGAATATCCGTATTACCCTCCGGGATTTCCGTCAGGAGGAAAAGGTGGAAAAGGTGTTCCACTATGAAGGCGGAATCAAGGAATTTGTGACCTACCTGAATAAGGGCAAGACTCCGCTTTATCCGGATATTCTGTATTTTGAGGGAACGAAGGACGGCGTTTACGTAGAGGTGGCGATGCAGCATAATGATTCGTATACCGAAGGGTCATACAGCTTTGTCAATAACATCACCACGCCGGAGGGAGGAACCCATCTCACCGGATTTAAAAATGCCCTGACCAAGACGTTTAATGATTACGCGAGAAATAATAAGCTGTTAAAGGAAAGTGAGCAGAACCTTACCGGAGACGATATCCGGGAGGGACTGACGGCGATTGTCAGCGTAAAGCTGGAGGATCCGCAGTTTGAGGGCCAGACCAAGCAGAAGCTGGGCAACAGCGAGGCCAGAGGAGCCGTGGATTCTCTTGTCAGCGATCAGCTGGCGATTTATCTGGAGCAGCATCCCCAGGTGGCCAAGATTATTCTGGAAAAATCGATTTTGTCCCAGCGGGCGCGGGAAGCGGCCAGAAAGGCGAGGGAGCTGACGCGAAGAAAATCGGCTCTGGACGGCCTGTCCCTGCCCGGAAAGCTGGCGGACTGTTCGGACAAGGATCCGAGAAACTGTGAGATTTATATCGTTGAGGGAGATTCAGCAGGCGGTTCGGCAAAGACAGCCAGAAGCCGTGCGACTCAGGCGATCCTTCCGCTGAGGGGAAAAATCCTGAATGTGGAGAAGGCCCGTCTCGACAAGATCTATGCGAACGCGGAGATTAAGGCCATGATTACCGCATTTGGAACAGGTATTCATGAGGATTTCGATATTACCAAGCTGCGCTACCACAAGATTATCATTATGACCGATGCCGACGTGGACGGCGCACATATCAGTACGCTGCTGCTCACCTTCCTGTACCGGTTTATGCCGGATCTGATCAAGGAGGGATATGTGTATCTGGCTCAGCCGCCCCTGTATAAGATTGAGCGGAACAAGAGAGTATGGTATGCATACAGTGACGAGGAGCGGGATGCAATCCTGAATGAAATCGGCCGGGACAACAATAACAAGCTCCAGCGATACAAGGGCCTTGGCGAGATGGATGCGGAGCAGCTCTGGGAGACAACTATGGATCCGGAAAAGCGTATTTTGAAGCGGGTGACGATGGATGAATCCCTTTCTTCCGAAATTGACGTGACCTTTACCACGCTGATGGGAGATCAGGTTGAGCCGAGAAGAGAATTTATCGAAGAAAACGCAGAATATGTAAAGAATCTGGATATCTAGTACATCTGGGATAGGAGGAAAGGAACTTGGAAGATAACATTTTTGATAAAATTCATGATGTGGATCTGAAAGAGACCATGGAAACCTGCTATATCGATTATGCAATGAGCGTAATCGCGGCAAGGGCCCTTCCGGATGTCAGAGACGGATTGAAGCCGGTACAGCGAAGAGTGCTGTATTCCATGATTGAATTGAACAACGGTCCGGATAAGCCGCATCGTAAATGTGCGCGTATTGTCGGCGATACCATGGGTAAATATCACCCCCACGGAGACAGTTCGATCTATGGAGCGCTGGTAAATCTGGCGCAGGATTGGTCCACCAGATATCCTCTGGTAGACGGCCATGGAAATTTTGGCTCTGTGGACGGAGACGGCGCGGCTGCCATGCGTTATACGGAGGCCAGGCTGAGCAAAATATCCATGGAGATGCTGGCGGATATCAATAAAAATACCGTGGATTTTGTACCGAACTTTGATGATACGGAAAAGGAGCCGGTGGTTCTGCCGTCCCGTTTTCCCAATCTGCTGGTAAACGGTACCTCCGGTATTGCCGTGGGTATGGCGACGAATATTCCGCCCCACAACCTGCGGGAGGTCATCGCTGCGGTGGTGAAGATGATTGACAACCGGATAGAGGAGGACCGCTCCACGGATCTGGAGGAAATCCTGAGTATCGTAAAGGGGCCGGATTTCCCCACCGGCGCGCAGATTCTGGGCACCAGGGGAATTGATGAGGCGTACCGCACAGGGAGAGGCAAGATCAAGGTCCGCGCGGTGACCAATATTGAAACCATGCCCAACGGAAAGAGCCGGATTATTGTAACGGAGCTTCCCTACATGGTGAACAAGGCCAGGCTGATCGAAAAAATGGCAGAGCTGGTCAGGGATAAAAAGATTGACGGAATTACGAATATTACGGATGAATCCAGCCGTGAGGGAATGCGGATCAACATTGAACTGAGAAGAGATGCCAATGCAAACGTAGTCCTGAATCTGCTGTATAAACATACCCAGCTCCAGGATACCTTCGGCGTAATTATGCTGGCGCTGATTGACAATAAGCCAAAGGTAATGAATCTGATGGAGATGCTGAACTATTACATCGCCCATCAGGAGGACGTGGTAACCAGGCGTACCCAGTATGATCTGAATAAGGCGGAGGAACGGGCGCACATTTTGGAGGGCTTGTTGATTGCCCTGGATCATATCGATGAGGTGATCCAGATTATCCGCGGGTCAGAAAATACCCAGGCAGCTAAACAAAACCTGATGGACCGGTTCAGCTTAAGCGATGCCCAGGCCCAGGCGATTGTGGATATGCGTCTGCGTACGCTGACTGGTTTGGAAAGAGAGAAGCTTCAGCAGGAATATAACGAGCTGATGCAGAAGATCAAGGAGCTGAAGGCGATTCTGGCGGATGAAAAGCTGCTTCTTGGCGTAATCCGGGATGAGATTATGTTGATTTCCGATAAATACGGCGATGAACGGAGAACGACCATCGGATATGATTCCTTTGATTTTACGACAGAGGATCTGATTCCTGAGGAAAATGTGGTTGTAGCCATGACAAAGCTGGGCTATATTAAGAGGATGACCATTGACAACTTTAAGGCCCAGGGCCGGGGAGGAAAGGGCATTAAGGGAATGCAGACTCTGGAGGACGACTATATCGAGGAGCTGCTGATGACCTCCACCCATCATTATCTGATGTTTTTTACCAACAAGGGACGGGTATACCGGTTAAAGGCATATGAAATTCCCGAGGCCAGCAGAACGGCCAGGGGCACGGCCATCATCAACCTGCTTCAGCTTCAGCCGGAGGAGCAGATTACGGCGGTAATTCCGATCAAGGAATTTAAAGAGGGCCGGTTCCTCTTTATGGCGACGAAAAAGGGTATCGTTAAGAAAACGCCGATTACCGATTATGCGAATGTGCGGAAAACGGGACTGGGCGCAATCAGCCTTCGGGAAGATGATGAGCTGATCGAAGTAAAAACGACGAACAACAAAAAAGATATTTTCCTGGTAACGAAATACGGACAGTGTATCCGGTTCCATGAGACAGACGTGCGCAGCACGGGCCGGGTTTCCATGGGGGTAATCGGCATGAGCCTGTCTCACGGAGACGAGGTTGTGGGTATGCAGCTGGATACCCAGGGCGATTATCTGCTGATCGTGTCGGAGTATGGTATGGGCAAGCTGACGGCAATCACTGAGTTTACTCCGCAGAACCGGGGCGGCAAGGGCGTAAAATGCTACAAGATCATGGAGCGTACCGGAAACGTTGTGGGCGTGAAGGCAGTAAACCGGGAAAATGAGGTTATGCTGATCAATACGGAGGGAATCATTATCCGTATGATGTGCAGCGATATTTCTGTTCTGGGACGGGTAACCTCCGGAGTTAAGCTGATGAACCTGGATCCGGAGAAGGAATGTGTGGTAGCCAGTGTGGCAAAGGTAAAGGAAGGCTCCAACCGGACGGAAGAGGATATGCTAAAGGATATGGAAGAGGAGCTTCATAAAGAGGAAGTATGAGAATAAAACGAATAGCAGCGATCTGGGCGGCGAAGGGAATCGGAGCCGCCTGCCGACTGGCCGGCAAGCAGGGCGTGACCCTGGCCGGCCAGATTGCCTTAAAAATAGATCCTTCGATTCTGAGGGAGCTGGCCGCCCAGGTCAGAAAAGAGATTTTTGTGGTCTGCGGGACAAACGGAAAGACAACGACAAATAATCTGCTTTGCTCTGCAATTGAGTCTGAAGGGTACAAGCTGGTCTGCAACCATACCGGATCGAATATGCTCAACGGTGTGGCGGCCGCGTTTGTGCAGGCTGCCAGGCTTAACGGCAGGCTGGATGCGGATTATGCGTGTATCGAGATTGACGAGGCATCTACCTTAAGGATATTTCCCCATTTTAAGCCGGATTATATGGTACTGACGAATTTGTTCCGGGACCAGCTGGACCGGTATGGGGAGATTGACCTGACCATGAACATCCTGGATAAGGCCATGAAAATGGCGCCAAAGATGAAGGTAATTGTGAATGGGGATGATTCCCTGTCTGCTTATCTGGCGATGGAGAGCGGAAATCCATATGTGACCTACGGGATCAGCGAGCAGGTGTTTAAGGAGGAAGCGGATTCCCGGGAGATCCGGGAGGGCCGGTTCTGTAAAAAATGCGGGGCAAGACTGGATTATGCGTTCTATCATTACAGCCAGATAGGGATGTATTCCTGTCCGTCCTGCGGATTTAAGCGGCCGGATATTGATTATGATGCATCCGGGATTGATATGGAGGACGGGCTTTCTTTTACGGTGGAAAACCGGAGGATTCATGCCAATTACCGTGGATTTTATAATATCTATAATATTCTGGCGGCATACAGCGCAGCCAGGTGCGCAGGGATGGAGCTGAAGCACTTTGACCGGGTGCTGACGGATTTTAATCCGCAGAATGGCAGAATGGAGCAGTTTTCCATTGACGGGACGAGGATTATCCTGAATCTGGCGAAGAACCCGGCAGGGTTCAATCAGAATATTTCTGCGGTTATGGAGGATAAGACGGATAAGGATCTGATTATCGTGATCAATGACAACGCTCAGGACGGGACGGATATTTCCTGGCTCTGGGACGTGGATTTTGACCGGTTTGCCGATCCGTCGATCAAATCGATAGCGGTCAGCGGAATCCGCGGGCAGGATATG
>JAHZHG010000134.1:0-217 GCA_019420425.1 Clostridiales bacterium | reverse complement strand
ATTAAGGATGGCTGTGGAAATCTGTATGTGCTGGTGAATTATACGGCGCTGTATGATACCCATGTGCTGCTGAAAAAAATGGAAGGGGAGAAAAAAGAATGAAGCTGACAATCGGACATTTGTACCCCGACCTGCTGAACCTGTACGGAGACAGGGGAAATATTCAGTGTATGAAAAAGCGATGTGAGTGGAGAGGAATCGAGGCGGAGGTCAGGGA
>JAHZHG010000133.1:3439-7439 GCA_019420425.1 Clostridiales bacterium | reverse complement strand
TGGGAGAGATGACGCTGACCTTTATCCATTACGGAAGAAAGGCCTACGCGGAGGATGATAACGAAAACTGTCTGACGCTGAAAGTAGAGGCCTGCGGATATTCTGCACTTTTGACGAGCGATATAACCGGAGAGCAGCTTTACGAAAAACTGGACGAAATCGGGCAGATTGACCTGCTGAAGCTTCCCCATCACGGAGCATTAGTCGAGCGTCTGGAAGAGCTGGTAACTGCATTGAACCCGTCTGTGGCGATTGCATCAAGGGTGACGGATGGAGTACCGTATGAAGTGACGTCAATATTGGAGGAGCACGGCGCCGACCTCTATACGACCAACTGTGACGCGGCGGCAGTGGCGGCGATCTTCGACCCAACCGGCCTTAGGATGTCCTGCATGGGGTATTCCTCATCCTTCTGGTTCACCTGCCTGTCGAAGGCTTACTATCTGGATGAATACGGGAGGCCGTATACAGGCAGACAGGAGATTGACGGAAAAACCTTTGTATTTCATCACACCGGGGCGTGCGCCTACGAGCTGGGAAACGAATTTATGCAGGATGACCAGGGGATATACGTTCAGGAGGAGGATGGCAGCCGTCTTTGCAGCGAGTGGCTATACCGGGGAGACAGCTGGATGTACAGCAATGCGCAGGGTTACCTTGCTGCGGGCTGGGAGAAAATAGACGGCCAGTGGTATTATTTCGACCAGGATGGACTCATGCAGACCGGGTGGCTTCTGGATGATGACAGCTGGTACTACCTGCAGCCTGACGGAAGTATGCTCACCGACAGCTGGAAGCAGGTGGCAGGGGAATGGTATTATCTGAAGGAGAACGGACGGTTAGCAGTGGACGAGTGGGTAGAGTATGATGGAGAGTGGTATTACTTGGGGTTTGGAGGGGTGATGCAATAATACTATACTTTTTACACATGTTGGATACCCGGACGCCGCTATGGGAAGAATGCTTGCAAACACTACAGCAGACGACGCAATGCTGTAGCAAAGGAAAGGAGGAAGCAGCATGGCAAAGGGGAAGCGGAGAATGATCTGAACAATACTGGCTCTGGCCCTGGGCAAAATTCCTGCATGTGGGGAAGGCACACGCTGCCTTCTCTTTTTTTGACGCTTGACGCCATCTATTGTTTGTAATAAAATATATTTAGTAATGCTAAGTATTTAGCGGAGGTGATTAACCTGAACGACAAATATGAGAGTCAGATGAAAAAGGGTGTCCTGGATATGCTGGTGCTGAAGCTGCTGGAGCGCGGAGAGAAATACGGCTATCAGATCATCAGCGAGCTGAAGGACAAAAGCAACGGCCGTTTTGCCCTGAAGGAGGGAACCCTGTTTCCGATTCTGTTCCGCCTGGAGGATGACGGCCTGGTGGAAAGCCAGTGGAGCGAGGCTATAGGCAAAAAGGTGCCCAGAAAGTATTACGTTATCACCGAGGCAGGCAGACAGGCCCAAAAAGAGATAGAGCAGTTGTGGAGAGAAATCTGCGAGAGCGCGGCAATGATCATGGAGGAGCAGAAAGAATGAGCAAAGCATATATCGATCAGATTGCCAGACGGCTAAAATGCTCAACGGCAAAAAAGAAAGAAATCAAAAAGCAGCTGATGTCGGAACTGATGGCGGAGCTGGAAAACGGCGGGAAGGAGGAGGACATTGTACAGCGGATGGGTACCCCCGCAGAGATTGCAGAAGCGTTCAACAGCTCTTTTTCGAACGCCGAGCAGAAAAAATACAAAAAGGAAAAATGGCGGCGGCGGATTTTGACTGCAGCTGTACTCCTGATTCTTCTGGGCGCAGTGCTTTGCTGGGCGCTGCCCAGGCAGACCGCGCTGGAGGACAGCGGGACATTCCATGAGGCAGAGGTCCGGGCCCGCGCCGAGGAGGTCATCCGTCTGCTGAATGCAGGGGAGTATACGGCGCTGCAGCAGCTCGCCGAGGAGCGGATGAAGCCCTCGCTGACCGAAGCCAGCCTGGAAAAGATCAAGGCCTATTTCGCCGAGGACTGGGGAGAATTTCAGTCCTTCGGAAACAGCTACATTGCAGAGGTGAACCAGATGGGAAAGCAGTATGCAGTAATACAGCTTAGCGCGGCCTACGAGCACACCAGCGTCAGCTTTACCATCTCCTTTGACCCTGACATGAAGCTGGCAGGGTTTTAGAAATAAAGGAAAAGGAGGACGAAAAATGGGATTTTGGATATTTATGCTGGTTTCAGAGCTGCTTATACCGGTACTGATGATCGGCTTTGGACGCTGCTTTCGGAAAAACGCGCCTAAAGAGATCAATCCGGTATTTGGCTATCGGACAAGGATGTCCACAAGAAACCTGGACACCTGGAAATTTGCTCATCACTATTTCGGCAGGCTGTGGTATCGGCTGGGGTGGATTGTACTGACGGTCACGATAATCGCTATGCTGCCCTTGCTTGGACAGGACACCGACATTGTTGGCAGCGCAGGCGCGGTTATCTGTATAGTTCAGGCAGTATTCATGTTTGTCCCGATTGTCCAGACGGAAATTGCACTGAAAAAGAATTTTGATAAAAACGGTATCCGGAAAGCGTCGGCAGAAAAGTAGGGAGGAAGCGTTATGGGAGCACAGGCAAATCAGGCGTTGGTAGAATTGATTTTCCGCGCAGGCAGATACCTCAAAGAGAAACATCAGGAAAAAAGAGAGAAAAAAGAGAGGCAGGAGAAAAAATGAGGCTGAGAGGAAAAATCGCGATCTGGTTTTGGGCAGTCTTTATTTTTGCAGAGGGAGCGATGATACACGGAATGGTTTTTCCCACGGAGAACCCGGTGCCGCTGGGACTGGGGCTGGTGACGGTAAACCTGATTTTCTTACCCATAGTTATCCGGAATTACGTCGAAATTGATCAGGATACGATACGGGTGGTCTTTGGCCTGGCCAAGGATGTAATGAAAATCAGCGAGATCACCGAGATTTATCAGACCTTCAATCCGATTGCCTCCAGCGCGGCCTCTCTGGACCGTATCGTTATCCGGGGACGCCGCCAGGAGCTGATGTGTTCCGTCCGGGACAAAGAAACGCTGTTCCGTGAGCTGAAGCGGCTGAACCCGGCGATAGAGATCCGCTCCAAAAAAAAGAAGAAAAAAGGGGAAGAAGGAAGTGCCGGGCACAGAGGTAAAGCTTGAATGACGGGTAAAAGTTTTGCTTGACTTTTTCCGCAAATCATATTAACCTTAAATAGATCGCAATGGAGCAATCAAAGGCTTCATTGCGCTTTTTTTGTACCATAGATATTTCCCGTGGTACATCAGAACAGTTGATGGTTGAGATTTGGAAAGAGGAGGAACTGAAGATGAGAAGAAATCGTTTAGTAAAATTAACTGCTGGCGTCATGACGGCAGCAATGACCGCCGGCCTGGTGACCGGAACAGCAATGGCCGAGGAGAAAAAGGTGCTGAAGGTAGCCATGGAATGCGGCTATGCCCCGTACAACTGGACTCAGCCGGATGATTCCAACGGAGCAGTACCCATCTCCAACGGCTCGGATTATGCCTACGGCTATGACGTAATGATGGCAAAGCACATCGCAGACGAGCTGGGCTATGAGCTGGAGATCGTTAAGCAGGACTGGGATTCCCTGGTTCCCGCCGTACAGTCCGGCACAGTAGACTGCGTTATCGCAGGACAGTCCATTACCTCAGAACGTCAGCAGATGGTAGATTTCAGTGAGCCGTATTATTACGCTTCTATTATTACCCTGGTACAGGCTGACGGCGAGTATGCGGATGCAGCCAGCGTAGAAGATCTGGCCGGCGTAGTCTGCACCTCTCAGCAGAACACGATCTGGTAGGATAACTGCCTGCCCCAGATCCCGGATGCAGACATCCTTCCGGCACAGGAGAGCGCACCGGCCATGCTGATGGCCCTGGCCTCCGGAAAATGTGACGCTGTAGTAACCGACATGCCCACCGGTATGGCTGCCTGCGTAGCGTATCCCGAGTTCAAGCTGCTGGATTTCT
>JAHZHG010000133.1:0-3429 GCA_019420425.1 Clostridiales bacterium | reverse complement strand
GTGCATTTGAAGTATCCGAAGAAGAAATCAACATCGGTATCTCCATGAAAAAAGGCAACACAGAGCTGCTGGAAGCCATCAACGGCGTTCTGGATAAGATGACCGAAGAAGACTATGCCAAGATGATGGACGAGGCAATTTCCGTACAGCCTCTGGCTGATTAAGGAAACAGAAGGGGGTTGGGTGTATCATGCCGGAGAGCTTTGGCGGGCGGATTGTCTATCTGCTGCAGATGTATGGAAGTTCATTTTTAAAGGGCACCGGGAACACCATGCTGATTGCCCTGGTGGGAACCTTTTTAGGATGTGTGATCGGTTTCGTCGTGGGAATCATTCAGACCATTCCCGTGGAGAAAAAGGATCCTGCCGTCAAGCGAGTGCTGGTGGGCCTGCTCAAATTCATTCTGTCCTGCTATGTGGAGTTTTTCCGCGGCACGCCGATGATGGCCCAGGCAATGTTCATCTACTACGGAAGCGCCTACCTGTTTGACATCAATATGTCCATGTGGTTTGCCGCCTTTTTCGTCGTATCCATCAACACCGGCGCATATATGGCGGAAACCGTCCGGGGAGGTATCCTTTCCGTGGACGAGGGGCAGACAGAAGGGGCCAAGGCCATCGGCATGACCCATGTGCAGACCATGGTCAACGTGGTGCTGCCCCAGGCCCTGCGCAACATCATGCCCCAGATCGGCAACAACCTGATTATCAACATCAAGGATACCTGCGTACTTTCGATCATCGGCATTGTGGAGCTGTTTTACACCACAAAGGGTGTGGCCGGCGCGCTGTACACCTACTTCGAAGCATTTACCATCGCAATTGTGATTTACTTTATCCTGACCTTTACCTGCTCCAGACTGCTGCGCCTGATGGAGCATAAGCTGGAAGGGCCGGATAATTATGATCTGGCCACTGCGGATACCCTGACCCATACCAGCGGGATGTATCCGTTCAGCAAGAGAGGAAAGGGGGAGCGGCACTAATGGAAAACGGTATTCTGGAGGTACGCCATCTGGGCAAAAACTTCGGCAACAATGTGATCCTGCGGGATATTGATTTTTCGGTGCGGACGGGGGATGTAACCTGTATCATCGGCCCTTCCGGCTCGGGTAAAGCCACGCTGCTGCGCTGCATGAATCTGCTGGAAACCCCTACCTCGGGAGAAATCTGCTACCACGGCGCAGATATCACCGCGCCGGGAATGAATGTACCCGGCTACCGCGCAAAGGTGGGCATGGTGTTCCAGAACTTTAATCTGTTCAATAACATGACCGTCCTGCAGAATTGCGTGGTCGGCCAGGTAAAGGTATTAAAGAGGGATAAGGAGACGGCCCGGAAAAACGCTCTTTCCTATCTGGAAAAGGTAGGTATGGCGCCGTATATCCATGCCAAGCCGCGGCAGCTCTCCGGCGGACAGAAGCAGAGAGTGGCCATTGCCAGGGCGCTGGCCATGGAGCCGGAGATCCTGCTTTTTGATGAACCGACCTCAGCACTTGACCCGCAGATGGTGGGAGAGGTGCTGGAGGTTATGCGCGACCTGGCAGGCGAGGGACTGACCATGATCATCGTCACCCACGAAATGGCCTTTGCCCGGGATGTTTCCCATCACGTAATCTTCATGGCAGACGGTGTGATCGTAGAGGAGGGCGGCCCAGAGCAGATCTTCGGCAGCCCGGAGAATGAAGCGACAAGGGAGTTCCTGAGCAGATTTAGAAATTCATAGGATAATGGAGAAAGCGCGCGCCGTACAGGCCGCGCTTTTTTTATAATTGAAATTTTTCACAAAAATCAGGTTAAACGCTTGACTCTTCACCTGGTTCAGGGTATATAGTGAGTGAAAATTTAGTACCAGGGGGGATTCGATGAGAATAGGTGAAGCGGCAAGCGAGACAGGACTGGCGGTGAGCAACATCCGGTTTTATGAACGGAAGGGCCTGCTTCTGCCTGCCAGAGAGCAGGACAGCAAATACAGGGATTATTCTGCTGAGGATATTGAACGGCTGAAGAAAATCATGGTGCTGAGGAAAATGGATATTCCGGTGGAGACGATCTATCTACTGTTTAACGGCGATATTTCCGGAAATACCGTTTTGCTTCGGCAGGAGGAGGAACTGCGGCAGCGCATGGAAGCCCTTGAGGGGGCGATGGAGCTGTGCCAAAAGCTTCAGCAGGAGGAAAATCTGCTGGACATGGATGCGGATATGTACCTGCGTTTTGTGGACGAGGAGGAGAAAAAGGGCAGATCCTTTGCCGAAATAAAAGATTTTGTCTGGGAGCTGAGTGAATACACGAGTATAATCGCGAATCAGCTGGGGCTGTATTCGGCGGCGTATTCCGGCAGACACCGGTGGGTAATTCTGGGCTTTATTGCGCTGTACTGGCTTTGCATGGCGGGTCTGATTATTTACTGTCTGGTTACCGGGAAGCATGGGGTGATGCTGATCAGTCTACTGACGATGGCGGCATGCCTGGTAGTCAACTTTATTTATTTCCGCAGGGGAAAACGGGAGGAGTAAGGGATGCATAAAATTTCCGAAAATTGTCCATATTATAAAAAACAGCTGCAGGGCCGGATATTTGCCCTGCGGGAAAAGGAGAGTTGCATATGGCAGTAGATTTTCGGTTCAGTGAGACAAAGGATAACCTGATGCGGGCATTTGCTGGGGAGAGCCAGGCCAGAAACCGGTATACGTTTGGCGCCGCCCAGGCCAGAAGGGACAAGCAGGAGGCCGTAGCCCAGATGTTTTTATATACGGCAGACCAGGAAAGGGCACATGCGTCTGTATTTTACAAGCATCTAAAGGAGCTGGCAGGGGAGACGATCCGTGTGGACGGCGGTTATCCGGTGGACTTTTCCGATGATCTGTCCCAGCTGCTGCGCATGGCCCAGCACAACGAATACGAAGAGCATAACGATGTGTACAAAGCCTTTGGAGACAAGGCGATGGAGGAGGGCTTTCTCCAGGTGGCCTCCTCCTTCCGGCAGATTGCAGAGATCGAAAAGATACACGGCGACCGTTTCGGCCGTTTTGCCGAGTGGATGGAGACCAACCGGCTGCATATTTCGGACGTATCCACCGGCTGGATTTGCCTGAACTGCGGGTTTGTCTTTGAGGGAACAGCCGTGCCGGAAAAATGTCCGGTATGTGACCATGCCAGGGGTTATTTTATCCGGCTGGGTTTTTCGCCTTATGTGGGGTGAATGCAGGAGCCGATAGGGAAAAAGTCGGAAGTCCTCTGGCGTTCAGCGATAGCTAATCGTTGAAAACAGCAGATTCCTGGCTGTGTTCATCTATCCACCGTGTAAAATAATATACTTTTTTACACAGTGAATTTCCCGACGCAGCCAGGGGCGGGCAGCATCCATCCGTCACTGGGGCAACACTCCGGCAAACTAGCCGCTAACTGCGACTAGGACGCTCAGGAA
>JAHZHG010000132.1 GCA_019420425.1 Clostridiales bacterium | reverse complement strand
AACATCTTCGGGGGTTTTCCTTGAAAGATTACATAGAAGAACGTGCAGTGGAAATCGCTAATTATATTATCGAAGAAAAAGCAACCGTACGCCAGACGGCGAAAAAATTCGGAATTAGCAAAAGTACCGTGCATAAAGACGTCACCGAGCGTCTCCTGCAAATCAATCCCTCCCTCGCCCACGAGGCACGGAAGATTCTGGATGTGAACAAGCAGGAGCGGCATATCCGCGGAGGACTGGCTACCAGGGAGAAATATCTGCATCAGGTACATTAAGCTAAGCGGAAGCACACCCTCGCGCATGAGGGTGTGTTTGGCTCTAATCGGTATAATCAAACAGGCTCAGCTGCCGGAAGCTCTCCTTCTTTCTGCGTCTGCCCTCGTCTTCCCGCCGGATTACTGTCTCCGGCAGATCGGCAAGGAACTCGGATTCTTCGCCGGAGGCAGTCAGGATCAGCTCCTCCCTGGCCCTGGTCATGCCGACATAAAACAGGCGGCGTTCTTCTTCCCTGTCTGTGGGATATTTTTCGTTTTCATAGGGAATCGTCCCCTTGCGGGCGCCGTAAATGAAGGTAACCGGAAATTCCAGGCCCTTGGAGCCGTGGAGGGTCATCAGGGTGACCGCTTCCGCCGTGTAATGACGTCCGCCGCAGCGTTTCAGGTCACTTTCCACGCCCAGGCACAGGGCGTCCAAAAATTCCGGCATACTCTGGTAAAAAACGGTCATACCGGCCAGCTTCTGCATGGCTCCGTTCTCCTCCAGCTGCATTTCCTGCATCCACAGCTCCAGAAACTTCTGGGGTTTTTTCTTCCGAAAGGCGGGGCGCAGCTTTTCGGCCATGCCATCCAGCACAGCCATGCTGATTTCGTTTTCCTCCAGATTCCACAGTGTCCGCAGGCACTGTTCACGCTCCGGAAACTCCGCGGGGTTTTCCAGCCAGCGGAAAAATCCCAGGCTTGCCCGCACGGCTTCGTCCGCCAAAAAGGATTCACGGCCTGCCACGATATAAGGGATGCCCTCCTGCCGCAGGCATTTTTCCAGCAGCTCGCCCTGTCTGTGTGTCCGGTACAGCACGGCTATCTCCCCAAAGCCCCGGATTTTCCTGTCCTGCATGGTTTCTGCCGCTTCATGGGCCTCCAGCATTCCGATTCCGCCGGCCAGGCGGCTGATCTCCTTGGCCACGAAGATGGCCTCTCCCATCTCACTCCCCGCTTTTACCAGACGCACAGGAGCGTATGTGCTGCGGTTTGCATGCAGTATCCTCTCTTCTCCCGGATTGCGGGAAATCACCTCCAGGGCGGCAGTCAGAATTTCCGGCGCAGACCGGTAGTTCTCTGCAAGGCGGATGATCCGCACATCGCCGAACTCCTGGCTCAGGCGGGCAAAGCATCCGCTGTCGGCTCCCCGGAACCCATAAATCGACTGATCGGGGTCGCCGATCACAAATAGCTCCCTTCCGCAGGCATTCCATGCCTTCATCAGACGGTATTGCAGAGGGTTGATGTCCTGAAATTCGTCCACCAGCAGATAGGCGAACGGTTTCTTTAACTCCGCCCGCCCCTCCTCCATGAGCTTTACGGTTTCCAGAAGCAAATCGTCAAAATCCAGCTGACGGCTGTGTTTTAATTTTTCCTGGTACAGGGCAAAGGCATTCTGCAGCTTTGCGTCCCCGGGCGTACCGACCCCGGATTTCTGCAGGGAAAGCTGCTCCAGAAATGCCCGGGGCTTTACCGAAATACCGCTCTCCCCGATCACGCAGCGGGCTTTTTCCAGGGCTTCTGTCTCATCGATAAGGGAAAACTCCCTGCCCTGCGCTTTCAGCACCGCGAGGCAGATCGCATGGAAGGTACCGATCTGCATATTCTGCAGTCTCTGCCGGCTGCCCAGCTGATTTTGCAGCCTGTCCCGCATTTCGGCGGCAGCCTGGTTGGTAAAGGTCACTGCGGTGATCTCCGCGGGCTTCACCTTTCTGTCCCGGAGTAAGTAGAGCAGATGGGAAATCAGCGTTTTTGTCTTACCGGTTCCCGGGCCTGCGATTACCGCAATTCTCCGGTCTGCCGCGTGAACCGCTTCTTCCTGCCGGGGATTTAATTCTGCATCGGTACGGACGAGAACCGGCCCAGGCTCGGGCACAGTCTGCTGCGGCTTCTCCGCCGAAGCGGCAGTTTCCAGTGCGGCGTCGGATGTATTCTTTTCCTCCTGCTCAAGCCCCAGCATACGGAAAAAGTCCAGCTGGCCCTCTGTGGATGAGCGCTCCTCTTCCTGGAACAGCCGAATCGTGCCATATGCGCCGTCAAAGCCGGGAATCCGCTCTACCTGCCCGGCGCGCAGCCGGCCTATTCCTTCTGCAAGCAGATGGCCGGATACCCGCTGTATTTCTTCTGTCGGGATAGTTCTCAGAATGTCAAATTCCGGGCCGAGACGCCGAAGCAGCTTCTGGTATTCCTTCTGCACACTGCTGCTCTGTGCAGAACGTCCCACGGATGCCCCGATCACCTCCGGCAGGGGCACCAGACGTTCAAAGGCTTTGGCGTTTTCCCGGATAAATCCCTCCCTGCGGTCAGCCAGCTGCTCCACCCGGTGGGATACGCCGATGGTGATCTTTTTTCCGCATACCGGACAGATACCGCCGTACTTTTCCGTTTCCAGCGGCGTCAGACAGAGACTGCATTTCCGGTGACCATCCATATGATATTTTCCCTCTTCCGGGAAGAACTCAATGGTGCCGTACAGACCCTTTCCCGTCTGAATCGCTTGCCGCAGCCCTTCATAGCTCAGCGGAATATCCAGCAGATTGGCCTCCCTTCCCAGCTTTGCCGGGGAGTGGGCGTCAGAATTGGAAATCAGCTGGTACTTATCCAGCGCAGAAACCCGCCAGTTCATCGGCGGATCCGAGGAAAGTCCGGTTTCCATTGCATGGATATACGGCGATAAATCCTCGAAGCATTCCTCCACCGTATCAAATCCGGAAAACGCCCCGAACAGAGAAAAGTGCGGCGTCCAGATATGGGCCGGCACATAGACGGATTCCGGGCACAGCTCCAGCAAAATCTCCAGAAGAGCACGGCAGTCCAGCCCCAGAATCGGCCGGCCGTCGGAATGAATATTGCCGATAAGCTCCAGCTTTTGGGATACCACCTCCGCCGCCTCCAGGCTGGGAAGCAGAATCAGACTATGTACCTTGCGCACCCGGTCATTCTTTTTATAAATCGAACTGATCTCCCCGGTGATGACAAACCGCGGAGTAAAGGAATCCGGCGTTATTCCGTCAGAAATCCGGTATTCCTCCTTTAACAGATAAAGGCCGTCCTCTGCGGGAGTCAGCTTCTCCTTCAGCTCCTCCCGCCAGGCCGGATGGGTAAAATCCCCGCTCCCCACAATATGAACGCCCTTTCTGCGCGCCCACAGCTCCAGATGCTCCGGCGTACAGTCCCTGCTGGTCGCCCGGGAATATCGGGAATGGATGTGTAAATCTGCTATATACATCGTTTTCCTCCGTACCGCAATACTACTATTTTCGTGTAAAAAACAGCTGTTTTGGACTCCCCGGTCTGTCCGGTATGCTAAGCGCCATCAGCTTCTGATCAACCAGCGGCATAACGTGCTTCTGAATCGCATAAGTAGCCGAACGCAATCCTAAATATTCACAAATTTCCTTCCTGGTGCGAGGTGTCTGGCAAAACAAAAGCAGATTTTTTACTTCTTCGCTTGGCTCCATACTCTCTTCTTTGTACTCCTGTTCCCGATAAAAGCACACAGCAAAGCTGCCTCTCTCATCCAGAAATTCCGGCTCCCGCAATCCATATGCCTGCAGCTCTTTTCGTATTGTCGGTATTCCCGAATATCGGTTTTCCGTAACACCCAGCACTTCAAGCGCAGCCGCCAAAACCGGATTCCGGGTATCCGCCTGCACCTTTCCCAGCTGGTTTACTCCAATTCTTCCATATATTCCTCCAGGATTCCGGATTTCCATTCTATCCTCAAACATAAGAATGCGTACGGGCATTCCCTCTGTATGGATACTGTAATCCCGATGCACCAGCGCATTAATAATTGCTTCCCTGACCGCAGTTATTGGATAATCCGTGCGGTCCTCACGCCTTCCGGTTTCCGGGTTAATTCTTGTTTTGTTCCGCATATTTTTCCGCACAAATTGAATCGCTGTTTCCAGCATCTGCGGAATAGTACCTTCTATCCTCTGATTGTCGAGAAAACGTTCTCCCAAATCGCTAACCTCGCCCAATTCTGTCCCGGGTACAACGACTGCAGTAATGCAAAGCTGGGGAAAGTACGCCTGCGGATAAGGACTAAATAGCATCACAGCGCTTAATGTCACTGCCTTATTTCGCGTAATGCTCATCAATTCATATATTTCAGAATCCGGCAGGCCAGACAGATTCGGCTTTCCATCCTTCAGCCTTTGCATATAATCGCCTAAGGCACGTTGATTTAATACCGATAAGGGCACTCTGGATATTTCCCGAATATCATCCTGATATTTCTTGCGAAATACTTCGTAGCTGTAAACCTCGTATTCGGTCATCGGTTCATCGCTGTCTCCGATTCGTACAAAAGATCCTTTTAACCGTCCCTGCCCCCGATAATAGCACGGCCGTTCTGCCAAATCGATTCCGGGAATCTCGGCAGCCACAAAGCTTTTTCCTTCTCTTTCCAATACAGTAAGTAAAGGACGTACAATTGGTTCCATTTGCAGACATTGCGCATTGATTTTCTTCTGCAAATCTTGCGCATCATATACCCCCGATTCCTGATAATCCTTTTCCTCGTCTATGCCAAAGATAATCAGTCCCCCATCATCCTGATTAGAAAAACTGGATAAGGTATCATATAACCGTTTGGGACAGCCCTGCCCTGCGCTTTTTAATTCCAGAAATTGAGTTTCACATTTCAGCTTTTTTATTTCACTCAGTTTTTCTTCAAATTCTTCAATCGTCATTTCACTTTCCCCCCTTTTCATTTAAAATCTTACCATTTATTTTGAATTTATGCAAGAAACTTAAATTTCAAATTTAAGATTTAAGTTTCTCATTTTAAATTTAAAGGAAAAGCTGTTAAGAATTGACCGACCAGCTGAGGCAGATATTTTATTCATCAGACGCACTATGGCAGCCCCAACCTGCGGGCTGCCATAGTCTTTTTCTTTATTTCATTAAGCGTGACGTGCGTATACCTTCACCAGCTCCACCAGAATCTCTGTTGTTTTTTCCATGGACTGGATAGAGGCGAACTCGAACCGGCTGTGTCCGTACTGGTAGCCTGCGCTGATGTTGGGGCAGGGGAGGCCTCTCTGGGAAAGGGCGGAGCCATCGGTGCCGCCGCGTACCGCCTCATTGATCATCTCAATACCGCAGCCGGCCATGGCCTCTCTGGCGTAATCTACCATATAGGGAACCTGATCCACTACCTTCTTCATGCTAAAATAGGTAGATACAAAATTCAGCTCCACCGTGCCCTCGCCATACTGGCGGTTCAGGTCGTCTACACATTTCTGAATGTAGGCCTTGCGCTGCTCAAAGTGCTCCATATCGTGGTCGCGTACCAGGCAGCGGATAAAGGTCTTTTCCACCGTTCCCTCGAAAATGAACGGATGGAAATAGCCTTCCCGCCCTTCGGTAAACTGGGGACGCTCAAATGCAGGCAGCATTGCCATGAACTGGCCGCCGATTTCTATTGCGTTTTTCATGATACCCTTGGCAAAACCCGGGTGCACGTTCAGTCCGTTGACCGTAATCTGCGCTTCTGTGCCGTTGAAGGTTTCGTAGCTGAAATAGCCCACCTCTTCCCCGTCCACGGTATAGGCGATCTCTGCGCCAAAGCGCTCCAGATCCAGGTTTTCCGCCAGTCGGCCCACCTCCTCATCCGGGGTAAAACCGATTTGAATCGGGCCGTGGGGAACCTCCGGGTGCTTGCAGAAGTACTCCGCCATGGTCATAACCACCGCCACTGCAGCCTTATCATCGCCGCCCAGAAGGGTGGTTCCGTCGGTAAGGATCAAATCCTGTCCGATATAGTTTTTCAGCTTGGGATATACCTCCTCTTCCATAACGATGTTCTGCTCCTGGTTAAGCACGATATCCCCGCCCTGATAATTTTCCAGCACCCAGGGCTTTACATTGGTTCCGGTGATATCCGGGGTGGTATCCATGTGAGCGACAAAACCGACAGATTTGCCTGCTCCGCCCGGCAGGTTGGAGGGGATGGTTCCGTATACGACACAGTTTTCCTCGTCCATATAGGCGTTCTCTACGCCGATCTCCGCCAGCTCATCTCTGAGTATGCGGCCCAGATCCTTTTGTTTTTCTGTGGTTGGTGTGGCGGAAACGCCTGCCTGGGACTGGGTATCTACCTTTGCGTACCGGATGAGCCGGTCACGAACCTGACTATAAAAATCTGACATACATCATTTCTCCTTTTTCGCCTTTTTATTCAGTATACACGTTTTTGCTTTCGACGTAAAGCGATCTTTTATACCGGACGAAAATGCAGTTTTTTCAGGTAGATTTCTCCGGATACTGCGGTAATGCAGACACTGCTCTGCACGCCTTCCTCTGTATCGACAGAAATCGATACCGTTCCTTCTCCCACTTCCAGGCTCCGTTCCTCTGCCGCGCCGCCTGCGCTCACCCGGAGCACAGCGGGCTTTTGCACGTCCGCCTCTATATCCACCGCAAGACGGCCGCAGCCCTCCAGCGTATATCGGGCAAATTCTCCTTTGCCCAGAGACAGTGCATATCTGTCCCACTGGCTGTCAAAGGCAAACTGCTTCTCTTTCGCTTCCCGCACTTCCTCCAGGCGCATCCCACAGCCTCTCCGGTAAGCAATCGCCGGATTTTCTGCCCCAGTCCCGCTGCAGGGCTGCCCGTTCTCTGCAAATTCGTCGAAATCCACAGCCATGAGGGAAAACGGCGCCTTACGAAATACATGCCGGGTAACCTCCGGGTGCAGATCGCAGTTTTCCAGACGGATGTTTTCCAGGTATTCGTCAAAAATCGCTCTTGATTTTGCGTATCCCGGATGCGGGTCTCCGTTGGTATAGGCGATCACCAGATCGTAATCCTTAGGCGCACGGATGGAGCACGGAGAGTTGGTACACGCCATCTTTTTCCACGGCCACAGATTGTACCCGATTCCCATGGACACCGACAATGGATAAAAGGCCGCGTACCATTCATTGCTGTTTTCGCCGGTTTCTCCCATCCATAACGGGATGTCCAATTCCTCCGCTTTTTTCACATAAGCATCCAGGCAGCTCCTCTGGGGCATCTCTGCGTAACGGTGGAAATGAAGCACCATGTTATCATCAAACGGCTCGGTGAAAATCCGAAGGTCCGTGGCCCAGTGGGCCCCTTCGATGGAGAGCAGGTGTTTCTGATCCACCGTGCGAATGTCTGCGATCAGCTCCCGGTACAGCCTGGCCAGCTGCGGAATCAGAT
>JAHZHG010000131.1 GCA_019420425.1 Clostridiales bacterium | reverse complement strand
GACCCTTTCCTTTCTTGGATTTACGATGATGCTGTGCTTCTTTACCCTTTCCGGCATAAGCACAGCCCATACGTACTTTGAGCGGTACAGGGATACGTGGGACGTAATGATAACTGTACAGGGAACAAAAATCGAGGACTTCCGGCTGACCGGGGAGCTGCGGAACCTGGCGGGAGTAAAGGAGAGCACCGTATACCAGAAGGCATCGGCGGTGGTTTCCGTTCCTGAGGACTGGCAGAGCGGGGAACTGACCGCTCTGGGCGGTTTGGAAGCAGTCGCCGGGATTTTTGCAGCATCAGTGCCGGCGCCGATCGTCATCCTGGATGACGAAAGCTTTGCCGCCTACTGTGTGCAGAACGGAATCTCTCCCCGGCTGGACGGAACGATCGTCCTGAACCGCATCTGGGACAGCATAAACAGCAATTTCCGCTATCCCATCTATCTTCCGTATCTAAAGGAAAACCGGAATACCCTCACCCTGCAAAGCCCCGGCCGGGAGGGAGCAGCGATGGAAATCCCGATATTGGCCTATACACGGGAAATGCCGGCTTTGCGGGAGGAATATGCGGATTATGCGCTGGTACAGTTTATTCCATTGTCTCTATGGAAGGCCTGTGGCGGGCAGCTGGGGGATGCGGAGGCAGATACATATATCCGGATACTGGGCGGGGAGGGAGCTACCCTGGAAGAAATAAATGCGCTGGAAGGGGAAATAGCCCGCCTGATTGCACCGGAATACGAAATCGAGAGCGAAAACCGTATCCAGGAGCAGCTGACCAATGAAGAGATGATCAGAGGCTATATGCTGGTTATCGGCGGACTCTGCACACTGCTGGCCCTGATCGGCATTGCCAATGTGTTTTCCAATACCCTGGGCTTTCTCCGCCAGAGAAGACGGGAATTTGCCCGGTATATGTCCGTAGGCCTGACGGATGCCGGTATGCGGAAAATGTTTGGCATAGAAGCGCTGGTTATTGCCGGCCGTCCGCTTTTGATTACCCTGCCCCTAACCGCCCTGTTCATTGCATTCGCCATAAAGGCAAGCTATCTTGACCCGATGGAATTTGTCGTCCGGATGCCTATTATTCCGGTGAGCCTATTTGCCCTGATGATTTTCCTGGCTGTGGGAACGGCATATTATATTGGGGGGAAAAGGCTGCTTCGGTGCGGCCTGAGCGAAGCGCTCAAAGACGATACCATGGCCTGATCGATTGGGAAAAAGAAAAACAAAATAATTACAAAAATGATTCAAATTCGATGCAATCCCCCTGTATTCTTTTTTCAGGAAAAAAGAAAAAGAGGGTGCAACTTTTGCCCCCTGTTTTCCGTCTAATATACAGATGAAGGTTGAAAAAGGAGACAAGCCATGATTACGATAGATGCAATCGAAGGAGTTTTACGGCAGCGCGGTCTGCTCCGCGCATTGGCGGGGACGCGCCGGACGGGGGATATCCGGTGGCTGACCTGCGATTCCCGAAAGGTGGAGCAGGACACGCTGTTTATCTGCAAGGGAGCTGCATTCAGAGACAAATATTTACAGGAAGCGGCAGACCGCGGCTGTATCGCCTATATCAGTGAAATCCCTTATGAGACGAGGCAGGGGATTATCGGATGGATCATGAGCGACATCCGCAAGGCCATGGCGGTGGTATCCGCCGCCTTCTTCGGCTATGAACCGGGACGGCCCATGCTCACCGGAATCACCGGGACAAAGGGGAAAACGACCACAGCCTGGTATTTAAAGGCCATGCTGGATGCGTGGCAGGAGGAGCAGGGACGCCCGGAGACCGGGCTGATTTCCACAGTAAACAATTACGACGGGGTGCGGCGGACTGACGCGGTGATGACCACGCCGGAGGCCCCGGCGATCCATGAGCTCCTGGCAAATGCCAAAGCGGCTGGACTCTCCCACGTGACTATGGAGGTTTCCAGCCAGGCGCTTAAATACCGGAGAGTCCAGGGGCTGACCTTTCAGGTGGGCATATTCCTGAATATATCCGAGGATCACATCAGTCCCCAGGAGCATGAGGACTTTGAGGATTACTTCAGCGCCAAGCTCTCCATGTTCCGCCAGACAGAAACCGCATGTGTGAATCTGGATGCCGACTACAGTGACCGAGTCTTAAAGGCGGCCAGAAAAGCGGGAAGAATTGTGACCTTTGGCTGCGATTCGCGGGCAGATATCCGCTGCACGGATATCGCCGTGGGACAGGGCCGGACTGTTTTCCGCGTGGAGTGCGACCGCTTTTGTGAAGAATTTTCTCTGGAAATGCGGGGAAAATTTAACGTAGAAAATGCCGTTGCGGCAATCGCGGCGGGTTATGTACTGGGCGTGCCGGTGCAATACATGAAAAAGGCGCTGGCCTCTACCTGTGTGCCGGGGCGGATGGAAAACTTCTCCAGCCCGGATAAACGAATCTGCGGTATTGTGGATTTTGCCCACAACCGCCTGAGCTTTGAAAAGCTGTTTGACGCCGTATTCCAGGAATACCGTTCTTATACCCGGATTATCACCGTGTTTGGCTGCCCGGGAGGAAAGGCGCTGACCCGCCGGCGGGAGCTGGGCATTATCGCCGGACTGTTTTCCGACTACGTCTACGTCACCTCGGACGATCCGGGGGTAGAGTGCCAGGAGACCATCGCCCGGGAGGTGTGCAGCTATGTGGAAATGACCGGCTGTCCCTGCAGCCGGATCGATGAGCGCGGAGACGCCGTGCGCCAGGCGGTGGCAATGGCCTGCGCGCAGAAGGAAAAAACTGTGATCCTTGTCCTCGGGCGGGGCAGCGAAAAGTATCAGAAAATCGGCGAGCACCTGTACCGGTACCCGACGGATTCGGAGCTGCTATCGGATGCGCTGAGCAGCAAAAATCTTGGCCTGGGACAGGCCATGGCCCAGGCGGCCGTATAAAAAGGAAACACCAGAGGCAGTCAGACAAAAAGGCTGCGACTGGTGTTTTTTTGCCGCTAAAGCCAGCCGGGAGATGAAAATTTGACAAAAGACGGGAAGGTGATAATATAGAAAAGAGAGAAGAGCTACAGATGAGGAGAGAGCAAACATGAGTGAACAAACAAGAGAAAATCCCCTGGGCGTGATGCCGGTATCCAGACTGATGGTAAAATTTGCGGTTCCCAGCATTGTCGCTATGCTGGTGGGCGCCCTCTATAATATTGTGGATCAGCTGTTCATTGGACAGTCTGTGGGGACATTGGGAAACGCGGCGACAAATGTAGCGTTTCCTTTATCTACGTCCTGTATTGCGCTGGCTCTGCTGTTCGGTATCGGCGGCGCTTCCTGCTTTAACCTGAAGATGGGAGCAGGTGAACGGGAAAAGGCAGCGTACTACGTGGGAAATGCGGCGGTCTGGCTGTTTATCAGCGGCCTGGCGCTGTGCATCATTACCCAACTCTTCCTGACGCCGCTGCTGCGGGCCTTTGGCGCGCCGGATGAGGTGCTGCCCTACGCCCAGACCTATGTACGGATTACTGCCGTCGGTTTTCCCTTTCTGATTCTGACCACAGGAGGAGGCCATCTGATCCGTGCCGACGGTAGTCCGCGGATGACCATGATCTGCAACCTGTCCGGCGCCATCATCAACACTATCCTGGATGCAATATTTGTTATGGGCCTGGGCCTGGGCATGGCCGGAGCCGCTTATGCGACGATCATCGGCCAGATATTTTCCGGGATTCTGGTGCTGAACTATCTGCGAAGGTATAAAACAGTGCCGCTGCTTCCGGAACATCTGAAAATCCGCCTGGAATATACATCGATGATCGTCAAAATCGGTATGGCGTCGTTTTTTAACCAGATCGCCATGATGGTGGTGCAGATCGTACTGAACAATTCCCTGAGGTACTATGGGGCGCTTTCTGTCTACGGAGATGCAATTCCGCTGGCCTGTGCAGGGATTGTGATGAAGGTGAACCAGGTATTCTTTTCCATTGTGATCGGTCTGGCCCAGGGCAGTCAGCCCATTGAAAGCTTCAATTACGGGGCAAAAAAATATGGCCGGGTGCGTGAAGCATACCGTCTGGCTTCTGCTGCAGGAGCGACGATTTCCGTACTGGCCTTTTTGCTGTTTCAGTTCTTCCCCAGACAGGTGATTTCCCTGTTCGGCAGCGGAAGCGAGAGCTATTATCAGTTCGGGGTGAGCTATTTCCGGATTTTCCTCTTTTTTACCTGGGCGAACTGGCTGCAGCCGATTACCTCTACCTTTTTTACCTCCATCGGAAAGCCGGCAAAGGGTATTTTCCTGTCTCTGACCAGACAGATTCTGTTTTTCCTGCCGCTGTTGCTTATCCTGCCCATATTCTGGGGAATCGACGGCGTTGTGTACACCGGGCCCATCGCCGACGGTACGGCTGCGGTGGTTACGGCAGTTATGGCGGCGCAGGAGTTTCGGGTGATGAGGCGCCTGGAGGAAAGGCAGGGCGGCCATGCAGTTTTATAAGCGGATGGCGCTGGTATGCGCCAGAATTCCCTATGGCCGGGCCGCTTCCTACGGGCAGATTGCCCTTCTCTGCGGCAAGCCGAAAAATGCCAGGCAGGTGGGCTACGGCCTGCGAAAGGGCCTGGCCGGAGAGCATATCCCTGCCTACCGCGTAGTCAATTCCCGGGGAATACTAAGCGGCGCCGCCTCCTTTGAAACACCGGAGCTGCAGCGGATGCTGCTGGAGGAGGAAGGCATCCGGCTGACGAGAACAGAGGAGGGGTGGCGGGTAGACCTGAAGCAGTTTGGCTGGAAGCCGACTTTGGAGGAGGCTGAGGAGCTTTACACAGTCTATCGGGAGCAAAACATATAAAGAACCCGTCTGCCGGCCTTCGGCCTGTTTGCGGGCAGTATATTTACCCGAAAGGAAAAACGGGTACAAACCCTGTTCTCTCCGCAGCGATAGCAGCGGCCAGGCCGAGCGCGGCCGCTGCGGCAGAAATCCTGGTAATTTATCTGCGCTTCTTTTGGTGAGATTACTTCCCTTCACCGCCGGGGCCGTCCTTGCGCGGCCGCGTATATTCAGGCAGCGGCTCCGTGATCCAGGAATCCTTTGGAAGATCGATCTCCGGGATATTGCCGTCATCGTAGGAATTTTTTGCTTTATCTGGTTTTTCATTTCGATCAGACATGAAAAGCCCTCCTTTCGGGGATAATGATCTACAGGCGGTACGCCACCAGGGCTACCCGCTCTCCGGTTTCTTTTTGGATGTTTTCTTCCAGACTGGTCAGCTTTTTCAGGCAGGCCTCCGGCAGCTCGGCATATGCCTCTTCCCTGGCCAGCTCCCGCGCCACGTTTTCTGCGGCTGATTTACAGGAGAGGGGGAGCTCCGTAACCGTTGAATGAATGTCAGGCATAACAACACCTCCTTACGAGAGTTAGTATGTCCCAAAGCAGGAGAAATATAATTGACAGGGGCACGAAAACATGATACGATGCATACCAATAGATCAGGAAGGGATGTGATAGTGCACATGGACGACAGTTCCGACAGTGACAGTGAAACGAACGGCGATAATCTGACTGCTCCGTGCAGTGTTATGCATACATACAGGGTATAGTCGGTACAAATCGAAAAGAGTATACAGGCTATACCCTTTTGCGCTTTATTACACAGCTGAGAAAAAAGGAGATTAGATTATGCAGTCATTTGTATTATTAGTAGTATTGATTTTGTTAAACGCGGTTTTTGCCAGTGCAGAGATTGCCGTGATTTCCATGAGCGAGACCCGTCTGAAAAAGCTGGCATCGGATGGGGACGGACGGGCGAGGGCTCTGGTGGAGCTGACCGCCCAGCCGGCAAAGTTCCTGGCCACAATTCAGGTGGCCATTACGCTGGCCGGCCAGCTGCAAAGTGCGGTGGCCGCGGAAAACTTCTCCGGCCCGCTGGTGCAGGGCCTGGTGGATCTGGGCGTTACGATTCCGGTGGGAGTCCTGAAAGGCGTGAGCATTTTTTGCATTACGCTGATCCTGGGCTATTTTAACCTGATTTTCGGCGAACTGGTGCCCAAGCGGATTGCCATGAAAAAATCGGAGAGCATGGCTCTGGGAATGGCAAGGCTTCTGGCTTTCATTTCCCGCGCTTTTGCCCCGCTGGTCTGGCTGCTGACCGCCTCCACCAATCTGGTGCTGCGCCTGCTGGGCATGAGTCCGGAGGAGGAAGAGGAGACAGTGACCGAGGAGGAGCTTCGGATGCTGATGAACGAGGGCAATGAAAAGGGGACAATACTGACAGAGGAAAATGAAATTATACAGAATGTATTTGCGTTTAACGATATCTGTGTGGAAGAAATCTGCACCCATCGAAGGGACGTAAAGCTGCTTTTGCTGTCTGATGCGCCGCAGAAATGGGAAGAGGTGATCGGCAGCTCCAGACATACGTACTATCCGGTCTGCGGAAAGGATCAGGACGACGTGATCGGCGTGCTCAACACCAGAGATTACTTCCGTCAGACGGATAAATCCAGAGAGAACCTGCTGGCAAAAGCTATGGAGGATCAGGTGCTCTTTGTGCCCGAGCGGATGAAGGCCAATGTGCTCTTCGGAAGAATGAAACAGAGCCGGACATATTTTGCCGTTATCCTGGATGAATACGGCGGACTTTCCGGTATCATTACGCTTCACGATTTGATGGAGGCGCTGGTGGGAGAGCTGGAGGAAAAGGAGGAGCCGGTGAGACCGGCGGATATCGAGCAGCTGCCGGACGGCAGCTTCAGCATCCAGGGCTGCGCGGCCCTGGATGAGGTGGCAAAAGCTCTGGAGTATCCGTTTCCCGTGGACGAATACGAAACCTTCAGCGGTTTTGTTTGCGGAATGATCGGAAGAGTGCCTGGAGACGGGGAAACCTTCCGCTGGCAGGGAAACGGTCTGATCATTGACGTGCGCAGTGTCCGCGGTCATATTATCCGGGAAGCGGTTGTGCGGCTGAATACTACCGCTTAGCCCTTCGGTATCCGGCAGCCTGGGCCTCCTCCTCGGAGGAGAAGATAACCAGATTTTTGGAATCCGCCATGTTTTCATAGTCCCGCTGGCCGGGGCAGTGGTAAATTTTGGATTTGGAGTTGCCGCGGATTACCCCGGCCTCATCAGCGGCAGCGGCCGTTTCCTCCAGCCAGCTTTCCCCGGTGGCATAGTCAATGCCGATCCCGGGCTGGACGTTGTAGGCAAAGATATTAAAGCAAATGGAATCGCCTTCATCCGCAACGGAACAGGCCTCCATCTGTACGCCGGAGGCGACAAGGTCGTCCCCGTCGAAAATAGGCGTTACCCGGTACAGCACATGGTCGCCGGTTTCTTTAATGTAGTCGGCTACCATGTTTTCAAAGGGCAGCATTCCTTCCGTATTCATATACCGGGTGCCGGTGATCAGATTTTTCTCATTTGCATCCTCAGCAGTCAGCTGGTGGGCGATGAGGTGACAGCGGTTGTACAGGCTGCCTCCGTCCACAATGTCGTAGGCGGCCTGCAG
>JAHZHG010000130.1 GCA_019420425.1 Clostridiales bacterium | reverse complement strand
TAACTTAAACATAAGAAAAGCCCGGACTCTCGTCCGGGACTTTGTCTACAGTCTGTCGAGGCCTTACAAAAGGCCTCGTTTCATCATCCTGTTTATTCTTTTCTAACGTACCGGGCAATCCCTTGCCGCTTCCAGCAGCTTCGCTATGTCCCCACAGTTGTTAAATGCCCCCAGGGAAAACCGGATAAACCGTCCTGCACTCAGGCTCAGGCAGATTCCCCTGCTCCGGAAGTAATCAAACATTTCCCGGGGATGATCTGCTTTGACGGAAAGGATTCCTGCGTGTTCTCCCTCAGCCTCTGGCGTGATTATGGGATAACCCAAACGCAGGAGTCCATCGTACATTTCCTCATAGAGTACCCGGATGTGCTGCCAGATTTTCTCTGAGCCAATATTCAGGATCTCTTTTAACGCATCGTGCAGTACGTACACGCCCAGAGCATCTACTGTACTGTTTTCCATCTTCCGCGCCTTTGTCTCATCCTTGCAGACCAGGGAAAATGCCCCGTCTTTCCGCTCTGTATCCATGTACGGCCCTGCCGCAGTAAACACCGGCCAGACATGCTTCAGCAGCTCAGGATGATACCACGTAAATGCTGTGCTGTTTACTGCGCACAGTCCCTTGTAGGCGGCGGCGGATACCGCGTCCACCTGCCACTCCTCCGCCCGGAAGGGCAGGAGGCCCAGACTCTGGATCGCATCTGCCACCAGAAAAATCCCCCGTTCTCTGCACCATGCGCCCAGACGCTTCAGATCCAGGCAATAGCCGGTGGCGGACTGGACATGGCTGACCAGGATCAACCGGGTATGCCCGTCGGCAAGGGCTGTCAGCTCTTCGATCCGGACGCAGCCGTCCTCCCTGGCAGGCACTATCCGCACCTCAATTCCCCGGGTAACGCCCGCGTTCAGGCAGGGCATCAGCACCGACTCGTGCTCCTGGCCGTCGGTGACAATGTTATCCCCTTCGGCAAAATCAAAGCCCTGTAAAATCGCATTGATTCCCTCATTCGTATTCCGGGTGAAAGCGATCCGGTCCGCACTTCCTCCGCCGATCAGCTCAGTGAGCATTTCCCGCGTCTCGTCCATGGTGCGAAACAGCGTGGCCCTGCCCGGCCCGCCCCGCTCGTTGTGGATCGCGGCATATTCCCAGTCTGTAAAAAAACGCCGGGCAGCATCCCTGCCGAACAGGGCTCCGCCGCAGTCATACGCATTATCCAGATAAACCGTCTGCTGTGCTGCCGGAAACTGTTTTCGGAATAAATCCCACCATTCCATATGTATTCCTCCACATTCAGTCCTTCATTTGACGTGGTATGCCCTATTTTTCTTCTGCCGCCCTGCACAGGTATGCCGCGCAGGCGATGTCCTCCACGGCCATGCCCAGGGCCTCAAAAACGGTGATCTCGTCAGCCGCAGTTCTTCCGGCCAGCTTTCCGTTCATCACCTGGCCCACCGTCCCCAGGAAATGCTCCCGGGTAATCGCGCCTTCCTGCAGGGGAATCCGAAAATCTCCGCTCTCGTTCAGGACAGACTCCACATTATCGCCAAAGAAACGGGCATTTGCTACTACATCCGTAGCCAGCTCCCGGCTGGCCGGGGCGCAGGCGCCCACTGCGTTGATATGTACGCCCTTTTTCAGCCATCCATATTCCAGAATCGGCTCCTTTGCCGGAGTCAGCGTGCAGATAATATCCGCATCCGCCACTGCCTCCTGAACGGTCAGGCACGGGCTTACGGGTATGCCGTACTTAGCGGAGCAGTCCCCGGCAAAGCTTTCCGCCCGTTCCGGGAACAAATCCCAGACCGTTACGCTCCCCAGTGCAAAGCAGCACAGCATGGCCTTCAGATGCGATCTGGCCTGCTCTCCGCTGCCTAAAAGAGCCAGTCTGCGTGACCCGGGATTGGCCAGTACGCGGCTGACTGCTGCGCTGACCGCGCCTGTGCGGATCTTCGTCACAGACATAGCGTCCACGATGGCCTTTACCTGGCCGTGCTCCTTTTCAAACAGCACGATCTGTCCCTGATGGGAGGGGTACCCCTCCCGGCTGTTTATCGGATAAACGCTCAGGATCTTTGCGCCGAAATAGCCCTCGTCAAAATAGGCGGGCATCATGCCCAGAATATTGTGATTGGGAAGGTTGATTGCTGTGCGCAGATACTGGGTGCACTCCCCTTCCTCTTCTTTTTTCAGTGTATCCTCCATCAGGGAAATGCAGGCGGCCATATCCAGCCGCTCCTCCACAAACCGCTGATCCAAAATCTGTATTTCCTGTTTCATTGCAAAACCCTTCTCCATTATGTGCGCGGCAGAATCCGCTGGAGGAACTGCCTGGTTCTCTCTTCCTTCGGGTGGGAGAAAATCTCCCCGGGAGCTCCTTCTTCTACGATTACTCCGCCGTCCATGAACACAACTTTATTGGCTACATCAGAGGCAAATGACATTTCGTGGGTAACTACCACCATGGTAATGCCCTCCTCTGCAATTTTCCTGATAATTTTCAGCGTCTCGCCCACCAGCTCCGGATCCAGGGCCGATGTGGGCTCGTCGAACATAATAATCTCCGGATTCAGCGCAATCGCCCGGGCAATACCCACGCGCTGCTGCTGGCCGCCGGAGAGCTGAGAGGGATAATAGTCATACCGGTCGCTGAGGCCTACCTTTTCCAGAGCGGCCATCGCCCGTTCTCTGGCCTCGGCCTTCGGCACCTTTCTGGCCACCACCAGTCCCTCCATTACATTTTCCAATGAATTTTTGTTATTAAACAGATTATGATTCTGAAAAACGAAACCGGTCTTTCGGCGGATCTGGAGAATTTCTTTTTTAGATGCGGTTTTCAGGTTCACCGTCTGATCGCCCACGGTCAGTTCTCCCGAGTCTGCCCGCTCCAAAAAGTTGATGCAGCGCAGAAGGGTGGTTTTCCCCGAGCCGCTCGGGCCCAGGATAACAATGACGTCTCCCGTTTCCACCCGCAGGGAAACCCCTTTGAGCACCTCGGTTTTTTCAAATTTTTTATGGATATTTTTTACTTCGATCATGCATGACTCCTTCTGTACCGGCCCAGCCGCTGTTCAGTAATCTTGCCCACCTGAATGCAGATAATGCTGATGCCCCAATAGATCAGGGCCGCCGCTACGTATGCCTCCAGATAGCAGTAATAATTGCTCGCCACCTTGATGCTGGCATTCAAAATGTCCTGTACGCCTACCAGGATAACCAGGGCAGACAGCTTAATCAGGGAATTGATATTCCCGATCAGCGCCGGAATCAGCACCAGAAATGCCTGGGGCATAATAATCCGGATAAACGTCTGAAAGCCGGTCAGTCCAATGGCATATCCTGCCTCATACTGCCCTTTTCCCACGGAGGTCAGCGCGCCTCTGACGGATTCGGAAATCAGCGCGACAGCTGCAATCGACATGGCCCAGATAGCCACATAAATTTTATCCACATCAGCCACCGTAATCCCCAGCCCCAGCGCCTGGGCAATCTGGTTAAAATTGCCGTTAAACCACAGGCTGGCAATCAGGATAATCAGGTTAACCGGGATCGCCTTTACTATGGCTACCAGGATGCTAAACAGCGGGCTCAAGATACGCACCTTGTATACACGGGCCATGGCTATCGGCGTTCCCAGCAGAAGGCCGATCAGCAGCGTAGTTGCCGCAATCCCCAGGCTGACCGGAATCTTCATAAAACTTTCGTGCAGGCATTGCAGGAAAAAATTCAGCTGAAAATTCATGCCTCCACCTTCCTTTCGTATGCCATCTTCCGATTGACAATGGTAAAAATCTCTTCCAGAATCAGACTAATGACAACAAAAATAATCGCTACACCAATGTATCCTTCAATGGTATGGCGAGTGGAAGCGCCAATCAGCTTTACCTTTCCCATCATGTCCGTCACGCCGATCATATAGGCCAGCGCGGTATCCTGCAGAAGGGTGACAAACATCGTCTCCAGCCCCGGAATGGCTACCTTGAGCGCCTGGGGAAACACAATACGCCGAAAGGTCTGCCAGCCGGTCAGTCCGACGGAATAAGCAGCCTCTGTCTGCCCGGCAGGGACAGACAGAATAGCCGCCCGGATCTGTTCGGCCATGTATCCGGACTGATTCAGTCCAAAGGTAACAAAAACAAAAAACAGCTTGTCCACTCCGCTTAGATCCATGCCAAAGCAGGCCCTGAACAAAAGCGGCATTCCGTAATAGACAATGAACATCTGAACCAGAGCCGGCGTTCCCCGGAAAAAGGAAATCATCAAAAAGGCGATCTGGTTCAGCACCGGAATTTTTTTGATTCGTATCATGGCAAGGAGGGTTCCCAGCAGAAGCCCTATAATGGTCGCCATCACCACGATTTCAAAGGTGACGGGCAGCTTTGCAAGCACCTGGGGAAACACCTTGCCAAAGCGCTCCCAGGAAAAAAAACCGGAACTCATATGCTTCTTCCTTTACTCTTCAGCAGCTGCTACCTTGGTGTAATCCTCTCCCAGATATTCCACAGAAATCTCGCCGGTTACTCCTTCATCATGCAGCTGCTGCAGAGCCTCACTGATATCCTTCTGCAGCTGCTCCTCTTCCTTATTATACAGGTAATAGCATCCGGCATCTGCCTGATCGCCGAAGATGTTGGCGCCATATTCCTGCAGGCCTTCGAACTGCTTCACCCACTGGTCGGCATCGATCTTCTCGTTGATGTATGCGTCATAAACACCGTTAACCAGGTTGCTCACGATCTGCTCATTCTCTGAATCCTCGTATACAATCTCAACTGCCTTGTCCGGATTTTCTTCGTTATATTTTTCCAGCATATTGGAGACATTGCTTCCGGTCTTTACCTGGATTTTCTTTCCTGCCAGATCCTCCAGTGTTTCAAAGTCCTTGCCTTCGCTGCTCAGGATCACATAACCACCGGTGGTCACGCTGGGAACCTCAGAGTAGAGATATTTGCTGGCGCGGTCCTCATTGAAACCAAAGCCGTGAACGCCCATGTCATAGCTGCCGGTATCGATACCTACCAGAATGTTGGCAAACTCGGTCGGCTCATAAGCAAATTCATACTGCGGAAGCAGCTCGTCTACCTTCTTTAGCACCTCATATTCATATCCGGTGAGTTCCTCATCCTCATTCAGATAGCAGAACGGATTGTAGGCATTGCCAATACCGATGCGTACCGTGCGCACCTCTTCCTCTGCCTGAACCGTCAGCGCGCCGAAAACCGTTACGCCTACACATGCGGAAATACCCATAGCTGCAAATTTTTTCCAGATTGCATTATTTTTCATTATCCTTTTCTCCTTTGTTGTTGTATTTATGGAAAACGTATAAAAAGTATACTGCTTCAACGCATTAATGTCAAACAAAACCTATAAAATAGCTGGGTAAGCGAAAAAGGGCAGCCCGTTACCGGCCTGCCCTCTCTCCATATTCTTTTTCTCTACTGCCCGTTTTCCTGGCTTTGAATAATTTCCTCCACCGTGCTCATGATATTCTCAAAATGGGCCTTCATCACAGTCATCGCCCGCTCTTCGTCGCGATTTCGGATACACTGATAAATCTCTTCGTGCTCTTTTGCATACTGCCTGCCGTGATCCCGGGTTTCCAGGTATTGGAACCGTTTTTCGATCTTTTTCTGTTCGTGGATCAGCACCTTGAGCAGCGCGTCCAGGAAACGGTTTTTGCCGGCCGCGGAGATCACCAGGTGGAAATCCAGGGAAACATCCGTGAAATCCTCTTTTTTGGAAGACAGGTCATTGTACTCCTCTACATATGGAAGCAGCTTATCCATCTCCTCGTCGGTGATATTCCGGCAGCAAAGCTTTACCGACTCGATCTCAATCGCCATGCGGACAACATAGATATCCCGCAGATCCCGGTAGCTGGACTGATTCATCACATCGCGCATACTCTGATGAAGGGAATCCGAGGTAACTACAGCCAGCTTATCCGCTAAAACCTTACGTCCTTTTTCTGTCAGAACCCTTCCCTTGTTGCTGAACTTTTCTGTCAGATCCCCCGCGTCCAGCTCCTTCAGATACCTTCCTGTTGTGGCAGTGCTGAGGTCTACTCCCATGTTCTGCAGCCTGCTTTGGAGTTCCCAGGCTCCCATTGCGTCCTGATGCTCCTCGATCATCTCCATAATCAAAAACTGGACCATTTCCGAATGATTACGAAATGCTTCGCTTTTTTCAAGCAGCTCCAGGTCATAAAATGATGAATCCATACTCCCTCCGCCATTTCTACGTATTCATTTTTGACTTTTCGCGTCAATATAGTTGATCATACCACATTTTTCCTGTCAGTTCCACAATTATTCAAAGCATTTTGCAAAGGGTCTGCTGGGAATAAACCGGCCCTGGCCGATCTTTCCGGTAAACTTTCCGTCCTTCGCCACGACGCTTCCGCGAAGCAGTACAACCTCCGGGCGTCCGACTGTAGGAGTTCCCTCATAAATGTTGTAGTCCACGCCGTTGGGATTATCCTCCAGATGGATTTCTCCGCGGTAATCCGGATCATAAATGACCAAATCCGCGTCTGAGCCTGCCGCAATTACGCCCTTTTTCGGATAGATTCCATTGATCTGAGCCGGAAGCGTGGAGCAAACCTCCACAAATTTCTGGCGGGAAATCCTTCCGGTGGCCACGCCCTTGGTCCAGATCATCGTAATGCGGTCTGCCGCTCCCGGTGCGCCGTTGGGCATAATGACGAAGTTATCCCTTCCGTAGTCCTTCATTCCCTTGATGGAAATCCCGCAGTGATCGGAAACAATGGCGCTTAAGGTGCCGTCCTTTACTGCGCCCCACATCGCCTCCAGATCGTCCTCGTCCCGCAGGGCCGGCGAGCAGACGTATTTTGCCGCCTCTTCAAATACCGGATTGGACAGCTTTTCTTTGGTCGTGGTCAGATACTGGGTACAGGTTTCTCCATAAACCTTCAGGTGCTTTGCCTTTGCCTCTGCCACCGCGTCGGATGCACCCTTGGTGGAAATATGTACAATAAAGGTGGGCGCGCCCGTTGCCTCTGCCAGGCAGATTGCCCGTCTGGTCGCCTCGGTTTCTACGATGGGCGGTCTGGACACTGCGTGATATTTCGGCTCAGTCTGGCCGTTTTTCACGCATTCCTGCTGGAGCATGTCGATGATTTCCGCATTCTCCGCATGGACAAAGGTGGTCACGCCTGCTGCCTTACTCTCCTGCATTACCCGGAACAGGGTCCCGTCATCTACGTGCAGCGGCGAGCCTTTATAGGCCATAAAGCCTTTGATGCTGGCAACGCCCATTCCCGGCAGCTCTCTGATTTCTGCAAACATTTGCTCGTTTACTTCTGTAATCAGCGCATGAAGCGCAAAATCCACACATGCCTTATCCTTAGCTCGCACATTAATCCGGTAATCGATAGAATCCAGCAGGCCCTTCCCCGGATCCTGCGGCGCATAGTCAATTATGGTCGTTGTTCCGCCGACAACTACAGCGGCAGAGGTTTC
>JAHZHG010000013.1:18076-18899 GCA_019420425.1 Clostridiales bacterium | reverse complement strand
CCTGCCTCCGTCGGGCGGACAGATCGGCTCATTGAGCAGGTCGTATCCGCCCACTGCCTCTCTGTCCTTATACCGCACAGCCAGCCGGTGCCACAGGGCCAGGCACTTTTCTTTTTTATCCGCATCGATAAACAGCCGCGGCACGTCATCCAGGCTGTCGTCGATATTCGCTCCCGTCTGCCCGCCGGGCGCGCCGTGGAGATCCAGAAAGGCGTACATCCCTTCCTCCTCACACCAGTTCACACACCGGTCCAGGAGTTCAAAGCCCTCCTCTTTCCAGCGGATTTCTTCTCCGTCCTCCATCAGGACTCTCCAGTTGATTGGGATCCGCACGGAATTGTAGCCCAATTCGGCCATATATCGGATATCCTCCCGGGTGATATAGTTTTCCCGAAAGGACTTCCAGAAATGCTCTGCGTATGCCTTTCCTGTGAGCTCCCCGATCACCTGCTCGATCCTTCTGGGGCGGTCGAACCGCCTGCCTCCGTCTGCCAGCCACATATACCCCTCCGGAAGCAGCCAGTTTCCCAGCCCCCAGCCCTTCAGAATAATTTCTTCATTGTTTCCGTCTACAATTTTTCTTCCCTGCGTATGCAGGTATCCGTTTATTTTGCTCATAATCCTCCGTCATCCTTTCACTGCGCCTTCCGTAATTCCCGCCATAATGTCCTTCTGGAAAACCAGATAAAACAGAATCGCCGGCAGCGCTGCCAGTATCAGTGCGCTCAGTATTGCCGCCCAGTCGCTGCTGTATTGCCCGAAAAGGGTATTCGTAGAGAGCAGCAGCGTATATTTTTTATTGTCCGAAATCACAATCAGGGGC
>JAHZHG010000013.1:17638-18066 GCA_019420425.1 Clostridiales bacterium | reverse complement strand
ACCCAGAGCATGTTGGTAATGCAGATTGTGGCCGTGGTTGCCTTCAGCATCGGAAACACAATCAGAAAGAAGGTCTGGAGGGAACTGCAGCCGTCTATCGCCGCGGCCTCCTCCATTTCTATCGGAATGCTCTTTACAAACCCATGATACATAAAGATGGCCATACTGCAGCCCAGGCCGGCATAGATAAATGCCAGGCCCACCAGAGAGTTTTTGATTTTCAGCGCCAGCACTACCTTGTACAGGGGAATCATAATCGAGCTGAACGGAATCAGCATGGAAAAAACAAACATCCCGAAAAATATCCTTGCCAGCTTCGTCTTTGTCCGGCAGATTTTCCATCCGGCCATGGAGGAAAATACGACAATAAACAATACGGAGAGCAGAGAAAGCAGGACAGTGTTTTTCAGGCTCCGTAAATAAGACAT
>JAHZHG010000013.1:4310-17628 GCA_019420425.1 Clostridiales bacterium | reverse complement strand
ACCGCACATAATTATCCAGGTTCAGGGTCTTCGGCAGGGACAGCACATTGCTGAGCAGCTCTCCGTTTTCTTTAAAGGAATTCAGCAGGGCCAGCGCCAGAGGGAAAATGGTGAACAGCCCGCAGATAACCAGCACGATCTTTATGATAATCTGATACGTAAGCTCCCTTCTCCTCATAGCTCCTCCTCCTTACTCTGCATGGTTTTCAGCTGAACCGCCGTGATCACCAGGATAATCAGAAACAGCACCGTAGACTTTGCCGTCGCATAGCCATAGCGGATATTGCCCCGGAACGCTTCCTCATAAATATTGACCGCCACCGACTGGGTCGCCCTTCCCGGGCCGCCTCCGGTGAGGGAATAGATCACGTCAAACACCTGGAAAGCGGAGTTCAGTGTCCAGAAGATACAGATCGTCAGCGCCGGGCGGATCATCGGAAAGGTGACGCTCCAGAACTTCTGCCACCGGTTGGCGCCGTCCAGTGCGGCTGCCTCCAGCAGGTTGGCCGGCACGCCCTGCAGCCCGGCCAGATAAATAATCATCAGATAGCCGATGCAGCCCCAGGCCGCCACAATAATAATCGAAAGGAACGCATAACGGGTATCTCCCACCCAGGACTGATCCAGAAACTTCCATCCCCAGTTGTCCGCCATATAATAGAGCACCTTGTAAAAAATAAACCGCCACATATAGCCGCCGATAATCATGCTGATCATGTTCGGCAGAAAGAATACGGTACGGAAAAGCCCCTTTCCCCGCTTCAATGACTCCACCGCCACAGCGATGGCCAGCGCCAGGACATTAGCTACAATCAGCAGTACAACCACGTATTTTGTGGTAAACCATATGGATTTCCAGTAATAATCATCAGAAAACATTTCCACAAAATTTGACAGCCCGACAAAGTCATACTCCTTGCTCAGCCCGTTCCAGTCAGTCATGGAATAAAATATTCCCGTAATCGCCGGATACAGCTTGAACACAATGTACACCGCCAGGGCAGGCAGAGTAAACAGGATCAGGCTGATATTCTGCTTTTTTTTGCTGTGCATAAAACTCCACTCCTTACTTTTCGGTATAAAAAAGAATCCCGGTGATTGGAAAAAGCAGAGCAGTGAAATCCTGCCCTGCTTTCTTTTCTGAATATCCTTCTTTTTTCTACTTAGCCAGCTTGTTTGCCTCCTGGAATGCGGCATCCAGACGCTCGATGATCTCATCCACGTCCACGCTGCCTACGTACAGCTCCTGGAGAAGTCTTCCCTGCTCATCCGTAACAGAGGAGGGCAGCACCAGATCCTGATAGGAACGGCCGGCTTCTACATATTCGTAAGCTTCCTTTACCCATGAGGAGGTATCATAGTTGTGGCAGGTGGCAATCGGGTTGAAGCCGCAGGCCTGGAACAGCTCGGAGGATTTCTCATCGTCAAGCACAAAGTTGAGGAATTTCAGCGCCAGCTCCTTCTCGCTGCTCTCCGGATAAACGCCAAGTACAGTGGAGGTGGACAGGTTCACCAGCGTGCAGTCCGGATTATTGTTTACCGGAAGGGCAAATACGCCGAGCTGCATATCCGGATTTGTGGTCATGATGGTGTTTGCTGACCAGGTTCCCTGGATAAACATTGCAGCCGCACCGTTGGCAAAATCAGCTGCGCCTACCTCTGCGCCCTCTTCCATTGCCCGGCTGGTTCCGTTGTCCATAACAAACTGGATAACATCGAAGATTTCCCTCATTTCTTCATAGGAGCCTTCGTCCTTGTACATCCGCTCCAGCCAGTCGCTCTGCTCACCTGTGGTCTTTCCGCCCAGGGTTACTGCGGTCATCAGCTGGGGAACCCACTGCTCCTGGAATGCCAGCATAAACGGAGTATAACCCTTTTCCTGCAGTGCCGCGCTGACCTCCTTCAGCTCGTCGAAGGTTTCCGGCGGAGTAACGCCGGCGTCTTCAAACATCTGCTTGTTGTAAAGCACACTCCAGGCTGTACTCTCGATCGGCAGAGCCATCACCTTGCCGTCCACAGTTACCGTATCCCTTACGTTCTCATATACCTTGGCAATGCCCTCTTCATTCGTCACATCCGTCAGATAACCTGCGTCGGTATACGTTTTGATGTTGTTGGAATGGATGGTAAACAGATCCGGCGCGTCATCTCCGGTGAGTCTTGTCTGCAGAATGCTGTCGTACTGGTCTGAGCTGGGCATTTCCAGGTTGATCGTCACATCCAGGTTTTCCTCCTCCAGCATCTTGGCTGCAAACTGATCGCAGTAGTCCTCCCACTGATCCATGTATGCCGGAAAGCCCATCATAATGTTCAGCTCAGCTTCCTCCGCCTGTGCGCATACCGTTTGTCCTGCCGCCATCGCTCCTGCCATGGCAAGCCCCAGCATTGTCGTTAACATTTTCTTTCTCATGTTGAAATCCCCCTTTGGTTTTCGGTACATTAACTAATTTGTATCGTAATTATAGCCTTTTTTTGGGCAGATTTCATTGTCAGAATCTGGTTTCCTCTATTGTCAACTTTTAATCTTGTGCAGCATTTCCCCCGGCGTCACCCCGTAATATTTCTTGAATACCTTGTAAAAATGCCCGATTTCCTTGTAGCCCAGCATTTCTGCAATCTCCTTGATGGCCGCCCCCTCTTTCAACAGCTCCCCGGCCTTTTTCATCTTCCGGTCAGTCACATAGCCGGAAAAGCCCATCCCGGTCTCAGTCTTGAACACCTTGCTCAGGTATTCCTTGCTGACGTAAAACCGGTTCGCCGTCTCCTCCAGCGTAATATCTGCCGCGTAATTGGCGTCCACATATCTGCGCACTGCTTTCAGATCCAGGCGGTGCTTTTCCCTGCGCAGCTGCTCCAGGCGATCCCCCGTTTTTTCAGCCAGGCTCTCCATGGCCCTGATCATCCCGGAAAAGGAAAAATCCCGTCCAAATACATAGGTTTCTTCCCGTTTATCCCACACCTCTTCCAGGGAATATTCACTGTCCGCAATTATCCCGGACAGCAGATTATATAGGTCATAATACACATAGACAGCCGTCTCCCGCGGCGGATTTTCGCCCTCCTTTTCCCGGATCAGCTCCTCCAGCCGAAAAAACCGCCGTTCCAGGGATTCCCGGTTTCTGGACCGCAGGGCCTCATATATCCCCTGCCTTAATTCCATATACGCGCCAAACCACTCTGCCTGAAATACGCTCCGCAGATCCAGTTCTTCCGCCGCCCGGGTGGATTCCTCTCTCTTCAGTTCCTCCACGCAGCGCCTCAGCTGTTCGTTCAGCTCCTCCGGCTTTACCGGCTTCAGCAGATAATCCATAGCCTGCAGCCGGACTGCGTTTCTCACATAGGTAAACTCGTCATACCCGCTCACGAAAATCACCTTTGCCCGGCTGCCTCCCTTTCTCAGCGTATCGAGAAACGTCAATCCGTCCATGTTGGGCATCTTCACGTCAGAAAGGATGATATCCGGCCGGATGCGCATAGCCAGCTCCAGGCCGCAGTCTCCGTCCGAGGCCTCCGCCACAAGCTCTATGCCCAGCTCCTCCCACCGGCCCATACAGCGCAGGACATCTCTGGTCCATTTTTCATCGTCCACAAGAATTGCCGTGTATTTCCCTTTCTGCATGACTATACCTCCCAAATCAGCCTTGTCCGGATGGTGATCGTCGTTCCCTCCTCCCGGCTGCTCTGCATTTCCACCCCATATCCCGGGCCGGACCGCATCCGGACCCTCGCATTTACATTGCGCAGGCCGATATGGGCGGAGGAGCTTAGCGCATCCCTTCCGTCTCTTTCCAGAATGCTTCGCAGCTCCTCCAGCTGCTCCTCTTCCATTCCTGTTCCATTATCCGACACCCGGATAATCAGGACGTCTGTCTCCGGCTCTTCGCAGGCCTCCAGACGGATATGCCATTCCCCTCCCTTTCTGGCCAGCCCGTGCTCCAGGCAGTTTTCCACCAGCGGCTGCAGGATCAGCTTAGGTATATACGCCCGGGCGGCTGCCCCGGAAATCTCTGTTTCAAACTGCAGGCGGTTGTCAAACCGGCTGTTCTGAATGGAAATGTAGCTCTGTAAATACGTGATTTCCTGCTCCAGCGTCACCATCTCCTGGGAAAAGCCCATCGCATACCGGAGAATATCGCCAAGAGCCGTCACCACCGGGTAAATTTCCTCTCCCCTGCCTGTCACGGACATGCCCCCGATCACCTGGAGGGTATTGTACAGAAAATGGGGATTGATCTGTGCCTGCAGCGCCTGCAGCTGAGCATTCTTCTTTTCGATCTCACTCTGGTATTCCCTGGCCACCAGCTCCTGATTGCGCTCCATCATGCGTTCAAAGCTTTCCTGAAGCAGACCGATTTCATCCCGCCGCCGGATGGGCGTTTCCGCAGAGAAATTGTGGATATCCGTGGTCTGCATCTTCCGGCTCAGGCCGATGATCGGTTTGCTGATGATTTCCGAGAACAATATGGACAGCAGGACAGCGGCAGCCAGCGAACAGAGCATGATGATCACCGCGATCTCCACGGTATCCTTCAGCTGGCCGCTGATCAGCCGATAGGGAACAATGTAAAGCAGGCTCAGCTTTCCCTTGTTGATGGTTTCATAAAAGAAAAAGCTGCCCTTCTGCTCCACCACAGCGGTTGGCTCGCCCTGCATTTTTTCCCGAATCCCGGCCAGATCCTCTCCAGTCAGATTTTCCGTATTCTGCCCGACCCAGGCCAGCAGCTCACCCGCGTCATTGTAGAGCACCGCGTCTCCTCCCTGCTCCAGATCCTTTTCAATTGCCTTGGTAAAGGCCTGCTTATTCAGTCGGATCACCAGCATGGCGCATGGTTTCCCTGTGGTAAATTCATTCATCTGATGCATGACCAGAAAATCTTCATTCTCCCGCATCACTACAATATTTGTCTGCAAATCGCTACTTCGCAGACGCCAAATCTCTTCCAGCTCCTCCCAGCTTCCCGTCCGAAAGCTCTCCCTGGTGGCGATGTATCCCTCTCCCGTCACCGCATTGTACAGCTCAATAGAGCGGATTTTGGCATCCGCATTCAGGGCCTCTTCAAAATTTCCGCGTATCCGGTCCAGTGCCTCGCTCTTCATCGGGCTGCCCAGCGCCCAGGAAACCAGGCCGTTTTTGATGACCCGGTCTACCTCGTTCTCATAAAAGATATCCGCATAGTCATTCAGCTCTGTAGTCAGCTTGTCGTTCAGCCACTCGATGCCCAGCATCCGGTTCTGGATCAGCTGCCTGCGCATATTAGACTGGGAAATGTTCAGGCTAAAATACGCCAGCAGAATAATGGGAATCATGGAGATCAGCAGCATTGCCCCGAATATTCGTTTCTGTATCGAAAACCTGCTCTTCATTCCTCGCCGGCCTTTCCGTGGCACTCGTCACATATCCGGTATGGGAAGCCCAGGGGAAGCAGCTTTCCACAGTACGGGCACCGGGCGATGTATTCCCGCTTGCCCTTGGTCAGGTAGCGCATAATCGTCCCTTCTGTCTTTTCCCGTTCCTCCTTCAGCCATTCCTCGTCGATCACCTTGCCCATCCGGTGGGAAAACTGATAGTACAGATCCAGCTGTTTGTAATACGTCTCATATTTCAGCAGCCCGCCGTGATCCCGCTTATCCAGCCTGGGTTTTTCCAGGGAAACATCGGCGGAATAGGTCTGGCAGTAGTCCAGCCACAGGGACACCACTCGCCAGTCCTTGATATCGATGGGACAGGTAATCATCCGGTAAAGCGTATACTTATTTTCAAAGCCGTCGATCTGTTCTCTGTGCTTTTTCGCCTTTTCATACAGGAACAGGGCCTCGTCCACATTTTCCTTTTCAAAGGGTGCGGACGGCTCAACGGACCGCCACACCTTCAGCAGGGCATCCAGGGGCTCATCGATGTCCAGAAGAATCTGCGGAAATCCCAGGTTTACCTTCTCCAGCGGCGCTTCCTCTGCCTGATACTTTTGCCGGATATCGGACAGCTCCTCCTCGCCCATGGCACTGATATAGCCGGTGTCGTAAATGCCGAACCTGCCGGCACGTCCCGAAATCTGCCTGACCTCCTGCACGGTAAGGGGCCTGCGGCTTATCCCGTCAAACTTTTCTGCCTGCAGAAATACAATCCGTCGCACCGGCAGGTTCAGCCCCATGCCAATGGCGTCGGTGGCCACCACCACCTTTGTCTGGCGGCTGGTAAACAGGTGCATCTGCCGGCGGCGGATTTCCGGCGGCAGGCTGCCGTAGATCACGCTGGCGCGCACACCCTGCTCCTCCAGTCTCCCGGCCACATCCAGCACAGACTTTTTGGAAAATACAATCAGGGCGTCTCCCTCCCGGACATCCTCCGGGAAGTCAAACGATTCGTCCTCACAGACGAGGGCGGTCTTTCGCTCATACCTTCTGATCTCCGCAGTATCCCCGCACAGGCCGATCAGGTGCAGCAGCACATTTTCCGCAATGGGGCTGGCGCAGACATGGATTTCCTTTGCTTTCAGGCCCAGGATAGCTCTGGTCCAGGAATGGCCCCGGTCCGGATCGGCCATCATCTGTGCCTCATCAATCACAGCTACGTCGTATATGCCGTCATAATCTGCCATTTCCACCGTAGAGGCGGTGATACGGCTGCCCTCCTCCTCGATGCATTCCTGACCGGTCAGCATCGTACAGGGCACGCCAAATTCCTTCATCCGCTCGTATACCTCCAGGGCGAGAAGGCGCAGCGGCCCTAAATACACGCCGCAGGAAGCCGTTTTCAGCCGTTCCAGGGACTGGAAGGTCTTTCCGCTGTTTGTGGGGCCGATGTGCAGGATAAACCGGCGCTTCATCTCCAGCGTCTCCGGAAACTCCAGCTCCGGACGGGCAGGCACCAGATCCAGGATCTTACTCCTGATCTTATGCTGGCGGTATATGGGATAAAGGGAGAACAGGGACTTCGTGCAGATTGCCCCTGGCATCGTCCGCCTGAGGAAGGCGATAAATTCACCGTTTATGCCGTCCAGCTGCTCCGGAAGAAGCAGGCCTAAATCCAGCTGAACCAGCTTGGGCAGCATCTCCTCCCTGACGTCCTTCATCACGTCCTCACGCCGCTTGCGCCAAGCATAAGCGGCAATATTTTTGATCTGCCGGTGGTAATCCTCCAGCATGGCCGTATTTATCCTGGACGGACGCGCGCTGGCCAGCGCCTTGTTCAGCCGCTTTACCCGTCCGTCAAAATCGGGAATGCGCGCGGCCTTCCCTGATTTTTTCTTCGCCTCCAGCTCATACTGGGTAAGATAAAATTGAAGCAATCGTTTCTTCTGTATCATAGTCTCCCTCTGTCTCAGTCATGCGTGCAGTTCGCCGCGTCTATGGCAATCACCAGCATCAATCCCATCAGCTCATCCCCGGGGTCGTCAATCTCGATGACATACGTATCTGTCCAGGAAAATACCCGCCGCTTAATCCATAACTGCATTTATTTTTCTCCTTTATCGCTTTTCTTCGTAAATCACCGTCAGCTCCCCTGTCTCCAGGTTTTTCCTGACCAGCGCCACATGAACCGCGGAAAACTCCGGCGCCGTGCCGTTGTACTCCTGCGTTCCGCGGCACACATAGACATACGCCCCGTCCTCCTGAAGAGAAACATCGCTGATCCGGCAGTCGTTCATGTATCCGCTAAAGCCCAGCCCGTAAATCTCCTCGCTGGTCAGAATGGTATATTTGGTTCCGCTCATATCCAGGTATGCGCAAATCCCGTCCGTATCCCAGACGGCTCTCCCCCTCCGGTATATCTTCTGGGAAAATGAGCCGTCAACCGTCCTGCTCTCTACCTCCAGAAGCGCGGAAACGCCGTCTGTATCGTAAAGGTCATAGAGCAGATAGGTTTTCCCTCCGTTTTTCATCAGCTGAAACTCGGAAGTCGTGTTTTCCGCCAGCACCTCCGGGCTGCTCTCCCCCTGCTTTACCCGGTAAATCACTCCGTCGGTATACAGGCCCTGCGTGCCGGTCAGGCGCACAAGCCCATAATAGGTATCTCCCCCGTCCGCCATAAACTGGGTCAACACCGTTGTCCCCATATTCTCCGAATAAATCTCCGGAATGCTCGTCACTGTCTCGGTTTCCAGCGTCCGCAGATTCTGCCGCCCAATCTGCATGGTCCCGCCGCCGCCAATGGAGTACGGCTCACAGTCATTGACCTGCAGGTAAAGGTAATCGCCGTCCATTCCCACGTATTCGGCATTGTACCGGCACTCCTCGCCGCCCGCTCCGTATCCGTAAAGCACACCGTCTATCTTATCGTAATACGCAATCGCAGATCCGGTGGCCCCCTGCATCACCCCGCGCTCCAGGCTGCCCCTTGCTCCGCTCTGCGTATCCATGCACTGAATCTTCTCCGAGCCGTCCGCCTGCCGGGAATACATGATCTGTGTCCCGCAAAGTCCCATGGCGTTGTTTCCCGTAATCCGGTCTACGACCTCCTCCCGGCCGTCCGGCCAACGTCTCACCAGCTCAACCTCTGCATCCTCCCGCGGGCAAAATACCGTCATTCTGCCGCTCAGGGACTCCAGCGTAAACCGCATATAATAAAGGCTGCCTTCACTGGCCAGAACATATCCATAGGCCGTATAGCCGCTGTCTGCCGCCGTCTGCTGCCCGCTGTCCACCTTTCCCCGCAGCACATTATCCTCCAGCCCGGCATAGACCGACACGGCAAACGCCGGACAGTTACTATACTGAAACACCTTTTTCTCCGCTTCGCGTTTCACCGCGGAAAAATACTCCTCATTCTTCTGCGTCAGGCCGATATTCTTTAATATATTCTCGCAAAACGCCACCGTCTCCCGATAATATATATTTGCCGTATCCAACAGCTGCTGATTTCGTTCCCTGTCCCCAAAGCCGCTCTCCTTTGCCGTATTCACCGCATACCACAGGATATTGGCCGTATTTCCCTGCAGCTCGCTGATAAACATGGCTTTTAACTCAGCGGCCGCAGACTCCACAATCTCCTCCTGCACAATTTTCACAACGCCCACGCCAATATCCCAGCTCTTCTTAAACAGCTCCAGACCGCCGCCCACGGAAAACGCCTGGGCAATATAATCCATTCCCTTTTCCAGGCAAATATCCAGCACCTTTTCCGACACCTTCTCGATTGTCAGCTGTCCCTGGGCAGAATATCTGTCCTCCAGCCTTCGCAAATACTGGTTCATCCAATCCGAATACCCGCGGTTTCCCGTGCTATAACCAATCTTTTCCAGAGCCCCTGCGCCAAATACCCGCTTCGGAAGCGTCCTTATCTCCTCATCATAATTGCAATACACCTCTGCCGTAACGAGTACGTCAAGCATCGTCTTTGCCAGCTCCAGCTTAAGCTCCGGAACCAGCTTCATCAGCTCATCTGTCGGTATCAGCGCATCTCCCTCCAGGACATCTTCAAAGCTCGCTCCCTCCCCCTGCTTTTTCAAATACTTCTTCATCATGTTCAGGACCGTGCTTCCCGTCTTTGCCGCGGTGATCCCCTTCTCCAGCCCTCCATACGCGTTCCCGACAAGCGCACGCTCGGCAAGCTCCTCCTGCTGCCCGTCAAGCCCCTCCGTAGAACACGCCTGCGCCCGCCGCGCCTCAAGGCGGCTGTACTCCTTATAAACCGCTTCGCTATCCAGGACATTCACCTTCATGACCGCATCCATCGCATCATTAAAATACGCCTGTCCCTGATGCCCCAGGCCGCTCATGCCCGAGCCAAATATCGCATCCATCACGATATTATTCAGCATACGCGCCTCCAGATCATTGCCAAAAATCGTTTCCACATTCATAAAGGAAGCCGAATACTCGTTATCCCAGATTTCCCACAGGGTATACATCGGCATTTCACAGCTAAACACCTGATCCTCATAGGAGCACTCCGCCCCCAGATAAGTAAGCATGGGAACCGCCTCCAAAAGCCAGTACGCGCCGTAGGGCACCGCGCGGCAGCCTGCAAAAATCCCCCATTCCTCCTCAATCGTTCCGGCAGCGGGATCAATGGTAATCTCACGCTTTCCCTGCTTTAGCCGGATACTCTGCGGATCCATAACCGCAGTAAACCGGGTCAGCCGGCCAATATCCGACGCCGTTAAATAAAATTTGCCCTCATATTTGTAAAAGGTCATAAACTGAGCGGGCTGCTCCGTACTGACCGTCAGCACCTCATATGCTTCTATGGCCGACTCCTCGCCGTCTTCAAGCGTTACCGCCTCCAGCTCCTCCCCCGGGTTCTCCCTTGCATCAGCCGGCCCCTGCGCTTCAGCGTCTTCCACAGCCTCCAGCTCCTCCGCAAAGGCCTCCGTACAGCCCGACGCCGGAATCCCAGCCATTGCAAGAGCTGCGGCCAGCAGCGCGCAGCAAAACCGTTTTCTTCTCCCTCTTTTCATCAAAACAAACCTCCCGCAGACTCCTCAGATCATTTTTCTCTTTTTTCTATCATATCACCTCAAGTCTTTTCTGAAAACCTCATCTTAAGCAATTTTTCGCCGCTGCACTACAGACTTTCCGCTTTGGTTCCGCGCGCGCAGCTGCGCATCGTTTGCCCGAAGGGCTTTCTTTCATAGGACGCACTTTCCTATGAAAGAAACCAAAAAAGAGCCATGCACCCCATGCACAGCTCTTTTCCCTTTTATCAGCTCCTTATCGCCTCATCCGTCGTCTCACCGCACCTGGCGATCTGCTCTTTATCTCCATTGGTAATCGCCGCCTGCTCTGCGCTGTCTGCCGCATTGCTGCAGCCAGCATAGGCAATGACCGTCAGGCGTCCCTTAGCCGATGATCTCGCTTACCTTAACCACACGTCCCTCGAGGCGGGACTTCGTGCACGCATCTGCCGTTGCGATGGCCGCTCTGGCCGCTTCACCGGTCAGCAGCGGGCGGAACTCGTCGCTGGGCTCCATCCCGTGCATGATGTCGTTTAAGTACCGCATCTCCTTTACCATGATGCCGTGCAGCCACATGGGCGGCTTTTTACCCGGCTTGCCGTACTGGATGGCTCCATCCATCTCCGTGCTATGGTAAATTCTTGTACGGTCGTCATCCTCCTCCTGGGACTCGTGCAGCAGGAAGTGCTCTTCCTTGCCGTCTACCTTCAGGGTGCAGCCTGCGTCAAACATATCCAGCTTAATGGCTCCTCTGGTTCCCTGGATCAGCAGGTAATGCTCCGGCCAGTGGAACGCAGAGCCCCATTCCAGAACCGCATAACGGTGATCCGAAAACTTCATATTGATGAAAATCATATCGTCCTCGTCGCCGAACTGCTCTCCGTTATGCGCTACATTGTCTGCATTCATATATACCGTTTCCGGCATTCCACCCATAATGAACTGTACGCAGTCCAGCTCGTGGATGTGATGATACAGATGTCCGCCGGATTTTTCCCGGATTTTCTTCCAGGATATGGTGGGCTGAATATCCTCCCAGCCGTTTCTCGCAGAATGGCAGTACAGCACCTTTCCGATAACGCCTTCCTTGATCAGTTCCTTTGCCCGGTGCACACCGTTAAAGAAATTCATTACATGGCCGGCCATAAAGGTAACCTGATTTTCCTCACAGGTACGTACCATCTCGTCGCAGTCCTGATAGCTCAGTGCGATCGGCTTCTCACAGAACACATTTTTTCCGTGTCTGGCGGCCGCCAGCACCGGTTCCTTGTGAAGATAATTCGGCGTTGCCACAATCACACAGTCCACGTCCTCGCGGGATACCAGCTCTTCCAGGCTCTTTGCCGCATCGCAGCCCAGCTCCTCTGCTACCGTCTCTCCGTTTTCCGGATCATATACCACAGTGATTGCCGCGTCCTCATTTTGTTTCATGATTCTGGCCAGCTCAGCGCCAAAATATCCTGCACCAACAACACCATAATTTACCATTTTTCTTTCTCCCTTCATCGGTAATTGTGCCGCTATTCATCCCTTGACCAGCAGCATAATCGTTCATATGTGTGTGCCTTTATTTCACTGATCCTTCTACCAGTCCGCCTGCAATCTTATTCTGGATCAGGCAGAAGAATACAATTGACGGAATAACTACAATTACGGATGCCGCCATCATATCGCCCCAGTCCAGGATCTCCGATCCGTTCAGGGAACGCAGGGCCACGGCCACCGTCATTTTTGACGTATCGTTCATCAAAATCAACGAGTACAGGAATTCATTCCAGGCATTGATAAAAGTATAGATCGCAGTGGATACAATTCCCGGCGCCACCAGCGGCAGCACGATTTTGGAAAACACCTGTATCTTATTCGCCCCATCGATTCTTCCCGATTCCTCGATCTCAATGGGAACGCTTTTGAAAAAGCCCACCAGCATCCAAACCGCATAGGGAATGCTGAACGACAGATACACGATGATCAGGCCAATCCGCGTATTTACCAGCCCCATTTTTGCCATTACGATGGAATACGGAATGGCCAGCAGAATGGGCGGGAAAATGTACGTAGTAACCAGCACCTTAGACATAATCGCTCCCACCTTGGGGAAAAAGCGGACAATGCCGTACGCGGCCAGCGACGCAATGACGATTGCAATCAGCGTAGTCACCAGTGCGATGATTACACTGTTTCGGATATTGGTGATAAAGCCCAGATCAAAAATCACATGCCGGAAATATTCCAGCGTGACGGTCTTGGGCAGAAATCCCGTAGGATTTCCCGTCAGCTCACCTTTTCCCTTGATGGAGGAAAGGATAATCCAAACCAGCGGGAATATTGCAATCACAGTGAGGATAATCAAATATGTGTGACAAACGACACTCTGGATTTTTCTGCCTTTGTGCTTCATTTACTTATCCTCCTTTTCCCAGCGATTAATTACTGCAAAGTATCCCATGCAGATCAGCATCAGGAATAAGAATAGCAGTACCGTGACCGCCGAAGATTTTCCCAAAAGCTTTGTCCCCCATCCCATGTCGTAGGCGTATATGGGAACCGTCTGCGTAGAGCCTGCCGGCCCGCCTCCGGTAATCAGATAGATCAGGTCAAAGTTGTTGAAAATCCATACGGTTCTCAAGACAACCAGAAGGCCCATCACCACCTTGATGTGCGGCACCGTAATGTACAAAAACGACTGCCAGCTTCTCGCCCCGTCGATCTCTGCCGCCTCATACTGATCCTGGGGTACCGTCTGCAGCGCAGCCAGCACATTCACCATGATCATCGGCGCGCCGAACCAGATATTGATAAATACCAGCACGGCGAAGGTCAGTACCTTATGGGTTAAAAACTGGGGCGGCGTATCACAGATTCCCAGCTGTACCAGGATATTTGGTAGGAAGCCGTAAACCCCGTTCAATATCCACTGCCAG
>JAHZHG010000013.1:0-4293 GCA_019420425.1 Clostridiales bacterium | reverse complement strand
ACAATGGATGGAAATGCCCACGGGATAATCAGCAGCGTTTTATATACCCCTTTTAAATGCTTTACCTTGTTTATTGCCAGAGCTGCGGTGAAGCCCACCAGCAGCTGACCGATCAGGGAAAAAACTGTCCATTTCAGAGAATTGAAAAATGCATTCCAGAAGTTTTTATCGGTCAGTACGGAAACATAGTTGTCAAAGCCTTTAAAGCTGTAGCTTGGACGAATCAGGTTTTTGTTGGTAAAGCTGTAATATACGCTGGAGCAAATCGGGTATATGAATAACGCCATAACAAGGATAATTGCGGGCAGCACGAAGAGCCATCTTGTATAGTTCCTTTTCTTCATAAACGTTAACCACCTTCTCTGCAGCAGCGGGTGCATTCCCTGCACCCGCTATTGCCGTGAATCACAAAGCAGGACGGTTGCCCGGTCCTGCTTTTATGATATTGACTATACCCGTATTATTCAGCTGCTTCAAACAGAGCATTTAATTCATCCTCTGCCGCCTGTGCAGCCTCCATTACATCTGTTCCATTGGTGATAATGTCCTGGAACATTTTTTCGATTACATGCTGGTTGGTCATGATGCCTGCCTGAACGCTCGGGCCATGCTCAAAGCCAATAGCGGTACCGCCCGGGATCTGCTGTGCAATTACGGATTCTGCGTGTGCAAACTGCTGGATAATCTCATTGTCTCTGTACGCGTCGGTCTCCGCAATACCGGCAACTGCCGGGAGCATACCAACAGGAGTAGCGTGCAGGAATTCTACGTATGTATCCTCCTCATACAGGGTCTTAATGAACGCCTCACAGATTTCCGGATGCTTGGAATTCTTCCAGATTACCATAGGCTGGTTGGAGGTGGTGATTCCGTTCTGCTCGTCGCCCTTATTGATCGTCGGGATCGGATAGCAGTCTACGTACGGCAGCAGATCCGGAGAGTTTGCCTGTACGCCGCCGATCTGGAAACCGGAGTTAAAGTCGAATGCGGTCTTGCCCTGGTAGTACAGGGTAGCCTGATCCAGCACGTCGTAATTGATGGAGTCCTTCGGTGAGCAGTCCTCGTAAACCTTCAGCCAGTAGTTGATGCCCTCAATTGCCAGGTCACTGGTCAGGTTTGCCTTCAGGTCATCGGTCAGCAGGCTTCCGCCGCCGCTCTTTACATAGAAGTTCAGGAAGTTCGTTGCCTGGAAATCGGTAGTACCGCAGGGGAAGGATAATCCGTAAATGCCGTCCTTGGTCAGCGCCTTTGCGGTTTCATACAGCTCTTCCCAGGTGGTGGGTACCTCCAGATTATTCTCCTCCAGCAGATCCTTCCGGATCCACATTACCATTGCATGGGAGTACAGGGGTATTGCGTAGTTGTTTCCATCTACCGTGCATTCAGCCAGCGTGTTCTCACTGAATTTGTCCCTGCCGATGTCGTCGATCAGGTCATTTAACGGATTCAGCGCGTCTACGCTGATCATCTCCGCTACCTGGCCAACCAGTGCGGTGCTCATATCCGGCACATTGCCTGATGCCAGGCCGGTGGTCCATTTGGTATAGAAGTCGTTCCAGGAGAAGGTCTCAATGTTGATGGTTACCTTCGGGTTCTCCTCCATAAATGCATCTGCGGCCTTCTGGATTGTCTCCAGACGCGGGCCCTGGGTAAAGGAATGCCAGAACGTGATGTCACCCTCCAGCTCCTCTGCACTTGCGCTGACCGGCAGCATACTGCCCATTAACATCGCTCCCGCCAACAGTAACGCTAATTTCTTTTTCATAAATAATCTCCTTTCTTTTTTGGTTAATTCGGTTTACGTCTCGTCGTTTTGCTTCTCTAAATCGAATATATCATTATTTTTTGTGCAATTCAACGAACTTCCCGCTTATTAATAGCATAATACGCTTGACTTGTTTATCTTTTTTTGCTAATGCGATTTTTTTCATCTTTTTCTGATTTTACGCACAAAAAAAGGCGTATGCCTGATCATTCAAGCAGTGCAAACGCCTTCGTTTAATGAATCCGCCGGTATTCTAAACAATTTTGATTATAACAGCCGCCATTTGGGTTTTCCAGTGACACGCGGAAAAATAATCGCACAATACGCGCATCACTCCCTGGCTGTTTTGCGATACTGGTTCGGCGTATAGCCAAACGCTGTCTTAAATTCCCGGATAAAATAATTCGGGTCCTCATAGCCCACGCTGTATGCAATATCGCTGACATTTTCGCTGCTGACCAAAAGCTTGCGCGCGGCAATAGTCAGGCGCAGCTCCTTGATATAATTCATCGGCGACTTTCCCAGCTGCTCTTTGAACAGATGGCTGAACCGCTGCTTGCTCAGTCCCGCCATTTCCGCCATACTGGCCGGCGTATATTTTTCTGTCGGATGCTGGGTAATATAATCGACAACCCCCTGTATCCGGGAGTCGATTTTACTGTCTGACTTGAGCACCTTGCGCCTTGCCTTTTCCATCGTAAACTCTTCGTCACTCTTGAATGCCTTTGGCATATTCCCGGACTCCCGATGCGCCCGGACGATCAGGCTGCCGATCAGCAGCTCCAGATAGCCTCGGACAAAATACATTCTGGCCGGGCCGTCGCTTTTCACGCAGTTATAAATCAGATCAAAGTATCCTTCCTCTCCCCGCGCCTCCACTACCCGTGGAACTCCGTAATAGTCCGCCAGGAAATCTCCTCCCTCAAAGAAAACCGAAGTCGTAAAACGGATGCTGGTAAATGTAAAATTGTCGGTGACCGCACGGCATTCCATTCGGCAGCCCCGCGGAATATATACAATCTGCCCTTTTACCACCTCCGTCTCTTCCCCGTCAATAAAAAACATGTCGTTTCCTTCGCCCCACCAACTGCCCTGTCAATAAAAAAAGTCCCCTCCCCTGAAATAATGTATCTCAGCATATTATAGGGAACAAAGCTCTCCGGATATACCCAGGTACTGCCAAATGAGTAGGTGTCAATATACAGGAAGTTAAATCGTATATTATCAATCGTATTGCTCACACTACCCCTCCCTTCTTTGCCTTTACCTTATCCCCTCTGTTTTTAAAAGTCAATTCGACAGCCGTTTTTCAGCCGTATTGTGCTATTATTAGTTTTTCCTCCTATAGTCCTTTGGGATGTCTTTTTTTATGATTAATTTATATTGGAGGTGTCTTGATATGTATACGGTAAAAGATGCGTACAGCCGGCCGGAATATTTTTCCAGAGAGATAGCCGCAGACAGCCGGCGCAAAGAATTTAACATCAAAAACCACTGCCTGCTCAGGCAGCGGCTGTGTCCGGATTTTCTGTTTATTGGAGATTCGATTACCCATTTCTGGGAATTGAACGCCTATTTCCGTCTCCCCGGCCAGCTGATGGTCAACCGCGGAATCGGCGGAGATACGACCACCTACCTGGAAAAACGCTTTTATGCAGATGCGCTTCAGCTGACTCCGGCCCACTGCATTCTCGGTATCGGAATAAATGACTCCATTGAGCTGGACGGAGACTACTGGAAGCTGATCCCGCCCACGCCTTACGAGGAAGTACTCTCCCGCGCGAAGGAAAACATTTCTTCGATCATCCGTCAGGCGCGCGACGCGGGTACAGACCTGATCCTGACCGCTCTGCTGCCCATAGACATGCCCATCTGCCTGCACGAAGCCGCAAGGAAGCAATACATCCTTGACCTGAACCTCTGGCTTAAGGAGACCGCCCGGAAACACAATCTGCTCTTTGCAGACTATTTTTCCGCCATGGCCGTTCCGGGGACAGACACATTAAAGGATGGAACCACCTATGACGGGCTCCATCCCAATGCTTATGGTTATGCGCTTATGGCCGACACGCTGCGCCGTACCCTGCGTGAACGGAATATCCCTATTTAACCGTCAGCGGGCGAAGCCCCCTCTCCAGGCTTACGTCCCTGCTGATTCCGTCGTCATCGTACAGCTCGTAGACCGCGCCGCTTTGGGCGAAATGGTACAGCGTCAGCTCCTGCCCCTCCACATCCGCTACCTGCTCTCCCCCCGGGGCGAGGGGCAGGACATGGCCCTTACGTAAAAAGAATACAACCTGATCCAGCGGGATTTCCAGATAGTGGTGCCCTTTTCCCAATACCCGCTCTTCCTTCAGCTGATCCCCGGCAAAACGAAGCAACTTCATCTCCTCCGGAAGGTAAACGACCCTGCCTGCCGCATTTTGCTCATAAACCGGAGCGATCATTACGCTTTCCCCGATCATCAGCTGATCCTCCACACGCACAGCAACCGGGTCGTCTGCCCATATAAAGCCTAAAGGCCTTGC
>JAHZHG010000129.1 GCA_019420425.1 Clostridiales bacterium | reverse complement strand
TATCTCATCGGCGCTCATAACGGAGCCTTCGCCGCCCAGGCAGTAGTTGGCCACCGCAAGGGCACGCTTCTGGGACAGCTCCAGGTTGTACATGTAGTCGCCCGATGTGTCCGTATGACCCTCGATAATGACCTCAGACATGTACTCGCTGAAATCCCCGGACATAATAATATGGAAGTATCTGGGCAAAAACTCCTGTAAAAAGGCAATGCCGGATTCCTTCAGTTCGAAATCATTGTAATCAAACAGGATACTGGATTCAAAGGTGATCGCACCGGTCTGGGAGTCGATGGAAACGCTCAGATCCGTTCCGTCAAACTCCTTCCTCAGCGCCTCGATTACGTCGCCCCTGACGCCGATAATCTGATCCAGCTGCTGCTGCTGCTCCTGCATCAGAGAGGCCTGGCTCTGCAGCTCCTTCTCCTTTTCCTCGTTCTGGGCCTGCAGCTCATCCAGCGCAGCCTGCTGCTCTTCCAGCAGATCGGCCTGGCTTTGCAGCTCCTTCTCCTTGGCGTCGTTCTGTGCCTTAATGGACTCCAGAAGGCTCTGCTGATCCTCCAGAAGGAGGGCCTGGGCCTGCAGCTCGCTCTCCTTCTCCTCATTCTGGGCTATGACCTCATCCAGCTGATTTTCCTGATCCTGCATCAGCAGCGCCTGCTTTTGCAGCTCGTATTCCTTCTGCTCGTACTGCTTTCTTGCCCGCAGCATGGTAAACGAAATAATCAGGACAAAAACCAGCAGAAGGGCGGCCATCATGTCAGAATAGGACTGCCAATAGCTGTTTTCTACGTCTTCTCTTATTCGTCTTCTTTTTTTCATTTGCCGCCAGCCCCTTTAAATCTGTCCTCCATCCGACGCATCGAGCGCTCCATACTCTCCACTGAGCTGTCCACGGTCTGTGGCACCCGGGAGAGGGTATCGTCAATCTCAGCAATCGTTCCGCTCAGGTGTCTCGCTATCTCGGCAAGATTCTGGTCAAACAGGTCGAAGGTCCTGCGGATAGAATCCTGCATGTCCTCGGTAATCTGGACGGATACCTGGGAAAGCGCCTGTACTCCCCGCTCCAGTCCGGCAGAATATTCCTCCGCCTTCGCGTCCGCCGCCTGCAGCACGGCCAGCTGTCCTGCCATGTCGGAAACAAACTGGCCGCAGGTATCGGCCACCTGCTTCTCACAGGAAACCAGCTGTTCAATGTATTTCTGCTGTCCCCGGATCGTCTCGTTGTTCAGGCGCGTCTGCTCTGCCATCTGTTCATGGTTTGCATTGATAGTATCCTGCAAATGGCCGATGTCATTCAGATAGTCGGAAAGGCTGGCAATGATCTGCTGGGATTCCTGGTTAATCTCCTGGATGGAGCCGGTCATCTTGCCTACACGCTCCAGGATATAGTGCATATACTGGGCGTTCTCCTGCTGCCATTTGCAGGTGTCCTCAATCGCCGAGCGCAGCTGGATGAATTTGTCCCCCAGGGAGCGGTTCATCTCACGCACAAAGTTGCTCACCACAACCTCCAGCGCCTCCTTCTGGTCTCTGGTCGCCACTGCTGCGAAGTTCACAATCGTATCGTTCATCCGCTCCAGCTGGGGCGTAAGCAGTTCGTTCATGCCCGCAGCAATCTGAGCGCCCATGGTCTTGGCCATCCGGTTCAGACCCTCCAGCTGGCGCTCCTGGCCGTCCAGCAGGGCGTTTACCACACTGTTTTCATGGCTGGGCACAACCTTGGCGTTGAACTCCGAGAGAAATTCTCTCAACGCCAGTTCCGCCCTCCGGGTATCGCTCTTGAACACCAGGCTGTATACCATGGAAAAGGCTACGCCGAATACGGAGGTGTGGAATGCTACCTTGATGCCGTCCATCAGCGGAGGAATGCTCTGCTCGATCTCTGCCGCGCCTCCGGCATTAAACTCCTGCAGGCCGATGGTCAGTCCCACAAACGTCCCCAGAATACCCAGGCCGGTCATGAAGCCGGAAATCAGATTCAGGTAGCCGCGGTTCATCTCGCCGTCCAGCAGGTCTTCATTGATATAATCCTCAATGTCACACTGTGTCCCGTTTATTGTACCGTTCTCCAGGCGGGACATCTCGCTGCAGTACTCGTCGAATGCCTCCTCCAGCGCCTTAGTTTCGAAAAGGTCCTTCGTCTGATAGCGTTCCCAGAGATAGGTATTCGTCGTCCGGGCATCTGCCTTGATACGGGCAGTCACCTTTTTCAGATCTCTGGTCGTTTTTCCCAGCCTTCTCAGACAGCCGAATACGGCGTAGCCCAGGATGGCGCCCACCAGCAGGAAGAATACGCCGTTAACGATCCATACCGCATAGTTCATCTCTCCATCCCACGGCCAGTTCAGATACACCGCCGCTGCTACAGACAAAAGATACAATAACACCAGTATTGATTTCTTACTTCTCATCTGCTTCTCCCCCCAATTTTTTTCAAAATCAGCTAGTTTAATAGTAGCATCGCCAAAACTTTTTGTAAACCGACTATTCTTGATTTATTCTTAAGTTTTTCTTTAAAATCAGCGGGGAATTTTATTGACGGGACGCCGGTATCTTCGCTATACTGTTGCTTATACGGAAGGAGACCGGCTATGGAAAAACTGTGGAAACTAACTCAGGAAATGATTGCTTTTGACCGGGGAGACCCCAGGCGGATCCAGCACTTTATTAAGGTACACAGCTTCGCCCGCCTGATCGGCGAGGGGGAAGGGCTGGATGCGCATACCCTTTTTACGCTGGAGGCCGCCGCTCTTGTCCACGATATCGGCATCCGCCCGGCGGAGGAAAAGTACGGCAGCTGCAGCGGCAGGCTCCAGGAGCAGGAGGGCCCCGCCCCTGCCAGGGAAATGCTGAATGCTCTGGGGTTCCCGCCGGAGGTAACCGACCGGGTCTGCTACCTGGTGGCCCACCACCACACCTACAGCCAGGTGGACGGGATCGACTACCGCATATTGCTGGAGGCCGATTTTCTCGTCAACCTGTATGAGGATGCGTCCCCGCCCAAAACCGTGCAGGCCGCGCTGAAGAATATCTTCCGCACAGAAACAGGAATCCGGCTCTGCCGGACGATGTTTTCAGGGGAGGATGTGGCCGGCTGAGAGGTAGATCCGGTACCATTCCTCTCTGGTCAGCGTCAGCTTTTCCGCCTGACAGATTTCCTGCAGGCGGCTTTTTTTCATGGTTCCGGAGAGCACCTGCATCTTAGCCGGATGCCGCAGGATCCAGGCCGCCGCAACCGTGGTATCGGATACGCCGTATTGGGCGGCGACCTCGCCGATCACCTGATTCAGCTCGGGGAACTGGGGATTTCCCAGGAATACGCCTGCAAACATGCCGTACTGGAAGGGGGACCAGGCCTGTATGGTGATTTTCTTCAGGCGGCAGTAGTCCAGGACGCTTCCGTCGCGGACTGCCGCGCCCTCTGTTTCCATGTTTACCTCCATGCCGCTTCTGACCATGTTAGAATTGGTCACGCTGAACTGCAGCTGATCCACCATCAGCTCCTGCTTCAGACAGGAGCCAAGCAGCTCCATCTGCATGGGGTTCTGATTGGATACGCCAAAATAGCGTACCTTCCCGGCGGTATGCAGGCGGTCAAACGCCTCAGCCACCTCCTCCGGCTCCATCAGGGCATCCGGACGGTGGATCAGAAAGACGTCCAGGCAGTCTGTACCCAGACGCTGCAGGATCGCTTCTGCTGATTTCATCAAATGCTCCTTTGAGCTGTCGTACATCGTCCCCGGAATAATTCCTGCCTTGGACTGGATGAGCATCCGCTCTCTGAGACCCGGGCTGCGGCGCAGTACCTCTCCGAATATCTGCTCGCATTCCCCTCCGCCATAGATATCCGCATGGTCGAAGAAATTGATGCCCATCTCCAGCGCCTCGTTTACCAGCCGCTCCGCTTCCTCCACCGTCAGGCTGTTCATCCGCATACAGCCCATGGCGACGCGGGAGACTTCAAGTTCACTTTTTCCTAATCTGATTTTTTCCAAGTGGATTCCTCCTTTATTTTCATTTGTACGGCTATTCGATTACGTCTGCCAGGCGGTCAAAAAGCTGCATTTTCGCCGTTTCTGCATCATGGGCCTTCCAGGCATCTATCGCGTATCTGCCGCAGAGGCCTTCTTTTCCTCCTGTATGGAGGTGCTCCATATACCAGCGCAGTAAATGCGACAGCCTTTCTTCCAGGACGAAATGGGTTTTTTCACCGCTGACTATAGTCGCGGTAAGATTCCTGTCATTCACCACCGACCTGAGCATATTCAGCAGCTCGGCGCTGTCATCGCGGTCTGAATATACATTGCTCAGATCATGATACCAGGGTATTTCCTCCTTGCCCTGGCGCTTTTTCCACAGTCTCGTCGTCAGATTCAGCAGTTCAAACGCCATGCAGGAATAATCCATAGCCTCATCCTTCTCTAAGATCATATCATGAATCAGCTCCGCCCGGCTAAATAATTTTTCCTGCGTCCGTATATCCAGTCCGCGCATCAGCTGCCGCACCAGCTTCTGCGTCCATTCGTATTCCTCTTTTTTTCCGGTGAATTTTTTTGCGTAGCTTTCATATTTTTCCATGTAATGTTCGGACAGCCTGCCCATATCCAGCTGAAAATAAAAATCAATGATCTTCTTCAGATACCCTTCTGTATTGATGTGCTCCCCATATGTCTGCTTTACCACCTGCTCGATCCCGTTTCTATCAATCGCCAGAATGGTTACAATATTGTCGATTCCCGAGAAAATGTGGTGCAGCCGCTCCAGTACGGTGATGGCATATTCGGGCAGACATCTGTCCAGCTCGTCTACAATGAAAACAATCGTCTTGCTCTCCGCGATTTTTTTCAGCTCCCTGCGCAGCTCGTCCAGGGTTTTTTTGAACATGTAATAGGAATCGTACTGGCTGCCCTTATCGATTTGCTGCTGCCCTGCATCCTTACACTCCTTATATACCTTTACCGGGTCAACGCCCAGTTGGTTCTCCAGAAATTTGCCGGCATATTTCTCCCCAACCTTTTTCAGCTGTTCCCAGGCTCCGCAGACAACCGCACATTTATTTTTATCCGTCACATTCTCCAGTATGGCAGCCAATATGGCAATGACCGGCTCCTCGTAATAGTCGTACTGCCAGCAGTCGTACCGTACAATCAAATACCGGTCATCCGCCGTCTCCTCCGCCTGTTCGGCGGCCAGCTTGTCCTGGAGCATCTGCAAAAGGAAGCTCTTGCCGCTGCCCCAGCTGCCATTAATCGCAAAGGTACACCCCCTTCGGCTTCGGGAAAGCCCGTTCACGATCATCTCAAGCGTCTCCAGATCCGGCGTGCGGTCCAGAAAATCCTGATACGCTGTCATTCTTCCACCCCATTTCATGCTTTTCGTATCTGTCCCCGCCGCATGTACTTCCTCCCTCAAAATCCCGGAAAATTCTTCCAGGTCCTGCTGCAATACCTCATTCCCTGTCTCATAGGTACGCAGCCTTCCTGCATCCGGCAGCTATAGCTTCTTTTGGAAGCCCTCTCCGATTACCTCGTTGGATTCCATGATGATGACAAAGGCCTCCGGCTCGATTTGGCGGACGGCTTTTTCTACCAGGTACATCTGCTTGTTGCTGCAGGCGCACATGACCACCTGTTTTTCCTCTCCCTGATAGCCGCCTCTGGCGGCCAGCTGGGTGGTTCCCCGTCCGCAGCAGTCGTCGATGGCTTTGGATACCTCCTGGGCGTATTTGGTGACGATCAGGGTCAGCTTGCCGGCGTTGATTCCGTACATTACTTTATCTACCACTGTTGCATAGAAAAAGTTAATGATCAGGCCGTAGATCACGCCGTCCATATCCCGCAAAACGATGCCGCCCAGGGCTACAATGACAAAGTCGCAGCCAAAGGCCAGCTTTCCCAGGGGAATATGGGGCTTTACTACGCGCAGGGACATGGTGATGAAATCCATTCCCGCTGTGGAGGAATTCCGCATATAGATCATCGCATATCCCGTTCCCAGAAGCACGCCGGTACAGATCGCCGCCAGCATCCGCTCTCCGGTATAAACGGGGAACAGCGGGGCAATATAGTCTACCATCAGAGAAGAAATGACCATACAGCGCAGGGAGCGCATGAAGAACCGGGTTCCCAGCATTTTAAAGCATAAAAAGGATACCGGAACGTTCAGCAGTATGGTTGTCCAGCCGATGGGAATGCCCCACAGGCGGTAGGCGATCATCGCCAGGCCGGAAAAACCGGACATGGGAAAGTCCGCAGTCAGGGCGAAGTTGTATACTCCCATTGCAATCAAAAAGCTGCCGATCACCTCGAATAAACTATCAGCGGCCACCTTTAACTGTTTTTCCTTCATCCAATTTTCCCCTTTCTTCTTATCTTATTACGTCTAAAATTACGACTAAAAAAGAGCACCTGCAAATAATAAAATTATTATTCGCAAATGCTCTTTTCGTTATTCTGAATTATACCAGCTTTTCCCATTCCGGTCAAGCGTACTCCTCCAGGTTGATTCTCCGCGTGCACACCTGATCCAGCAGGCCGTCGCTGTGGCTGACAATGATCATGCCCAGGTTCCGCGCTTTTGTCTCTTCCAGAAGGAAGTTCCAGATCTGGCTCTGCGTGATCAGATCCAGCATGGTGCTGATCTCGTCGGCGATCAGGAACCGGGTTCTCTCGCCCAGCGCCCGTGCAATACAGAAACGCTGCAGCTCTCCGCCGGATAGCTCTGCCGGGTAGCGGTTTTTCCAGTCCTCCTCTATTCCCAGTCCCCGGACAATCCGCTCCGGGATATGGTCGCCTTCTTCCAGTACGCGGCGCATCTTCAGTCGAGGATTCACCGACTGCTCCGGATGCTGCCAGATCATCTGCACCGGACAGTAGCCGCGGTAGTCCAGAATGTTTTTTCCGTCAAACAGCACTTCTCCTGAGTCGGGACACTCATATCCGGCCAAAAGCTTACACAGGGTCGTCTTGCCAAAACCGCTCTTTGCCACCAGCCCGACCCGCTCTCCGTCCCGGACTTCCAGGGAGACGTGCCGGATCACCTCCCGGTCCTTCTCGGTATAGCGGAAGGACAGATTCCTTGCTTCTAGTTTCATCGGTTATTTCCTCCCGTCTCGTCATGGCCTGCCGCGTCCTCCTCGCATGGGTATATGCATTTTACCCAGCCGGTTTTGGTCGGTGTCTTTGGTATCTCCCCGCCGCAGCCTTTTCCGAAGCGTTCACATCTCGGCAGCCCTCCGGCAGGTCTTTAACATAGGGCTGAGTTCCCGGTATGGAGGAAAAGCCGTTCTGGGGAAGCGCACGCCACAGGGCGCGGCTGTAGGGGTGGCTCAGGCTTTTCCCGTCACGAAAGGCTCCGGCTGCCGTCTTCTCGATGGTTGTGCCGGCATAGAATACGACAATCCGATCGGCCGTTTCCATGGCCAGCTCCAGGTCATGGGTAATCAGCAGCACACCGGCGCCGTTGTCCGCACATTCCCGGAAATGCTCCATTGCACGGCGGGCAGTTGTCAGACCCAGGCCGGGTGCCGGCCCGTCGGCAA
>JAHZHG010000128.1:2758-7596 GCA_019420425.1 Clostridiales bacterium | reverse complement strand
TCATCCAGAGCCGATAAAGCAGAACGACTAAAGGAAAAACGCGAGGATGTACAGAATCTGCCGGGAGTACATATTCCGGAAGAAATTCAGATAACCGCTGATCTGGGATGGGCGGTTACCGGCCGGGAGGTACTGGTATTGGCGGTGGCTTCGCCCTATATCCGGTCTACGTCCGCCGCCATGCGGCCGTGGATAAAAAAGGGGCAGATTGTCGTAGATGTGGCCAAGGGCATCGAGGCAGATACCCTGTATACCATGACGGACATCATTGAAGAGGCGCTTCCACAGGCAGAAACAGCGGTGCTCTCCGGGCCGAGCCATGCGGAAGAGGTCAGCAGAGGAATGCCGACCACCTGCGTAATCGGAGCCAAAAAAGAAGAAACGGCAAAATATCTGCAGAACCTGTTTATGAGCAGGGTTTTTCGCGTGTACATCAGCCCGGATATGCTGGGCATTGAGCTGGGCGGTTCCCTGAAAAATGTGATTGCGCTGGCTGCCGGAATAGCCGACGGACTGGGCTACGGGGACAACACAAAGGCGGCGCTGATTACCAGGGGAATGGCGGAGATCAGCCGTCTGGGAATGGAGATGGGCGGCCGGCCGGAAACCTTTTTTGGCCTTACCGGCGTGGGCGATCTGATCGTTACCTGTGCCAGTATGCACAGCCGAAACCGCCGTGCGGGTATCCTGATTGGCCAGGGGTTGTCCATGGATGAGGCGATGAAACAGGTAAATATGGTTGTGGAGGGCGTACATTCGGCACGGGCAGCCGTTGCCCTTGCAAAGAAATATCAGGTGGAGCTGCCGATTATCGAGCAGGTAGCCGCAGTGCTCTTTGGCGGCAAACAGCCGGAGGAGGCGGTGTCAGAACTGATGCTGAGAGATAAAAAAATAGAAAATCCACTGCTTCCGTGGTAAATACAAACGCGCAGGGCAAGATGCTCTGCGCGTTTGCTGGTGCGTCGGATAAGAAAATCAGATTCCCAGGGCGTAAAGAATGGTAAGGGCGTACATTTTTACCGCATCGATCAGATCCCTGACCGGCACATGCTCATCCGGTGCGCCGCACATGGTTACATCACCAGGACCGATGACCGGCATAGGAATGTGGGCCGTATTGACCACGTGGGAAGCGTCGGTTCCGCCTTCGCCTCCGCGGAACTTCAGCTCACAGCCGCGCACCTTTTCGTGTGCGCGCCGGACGTAGTCCACAATCGGCAGATCGGGATCGATTTCTACCGGAGGGCGGTATTGGGACCAGATGTGCAGCACAGGCTGTACCGACGGGTCGGCTTCCTTCATCTCATCCAGGATTTCCTGGTACCGCCGGACGGATTCTTCGCGGGAATCTCCGGGGAGCAGCCGCTTGGTAATGGTGACCTTACAGTAGTCAGGTACGGTATTTGTGGCGTTTCCGCCTTCAATCATGGCCAGCAGGATGTGGGGAGGGGAGAGGAGCGGATGACTGCGGGTGCTGAGAACCTCGTTTTCCTTCAAGATCTCGGTCATAAAGCGGTTGGCATGCTCGATCGCGTTTACGCCGAGCCATGGACGCGCGCCGTGGGCCGTCTTGCCGATAAAGGTAACATCTGCGCGGAGCACTCCCTTGTTCGCAATCACCATCCAGTCCAGATTCGTCGGCTCACAGTTGATGCCCATATCGTCCTCGTGCTCCTTTTGGATATATCCGGCATCGATCAGATAGCGGATACCGCGTTCCCCGCAGGTCTGTTCGTCGCAGACTGCGGTAAACATCACCTTTCCTCTGAGCGGGATTCCCAGACGCTGGATAATGGCGCCGGCCAGGAAGGAACCGAAGGTGCCGCCCTTCATATCCACGCTGCCGCGGCCATACAGGCAGCCGTCCTTATGCAGGCCCGAATACGGCGGTACGGTCCAGTTGGATTCCAGGCCCTCCGGAAGGACATCCATATGGCCGTTGAAAATCAGGTTCGGTCCCTCCTGGGTTCCGTGGAGATACCCGACGATATTGGGATGTCCGGGCTCCATTTCGATCGACGTTACATCGGTCAGCCCCCAGGTTTTCATTTCGTCAAGCAGAAGCTTACCGATTTCCTTTTCCTGCCCGGTATAGCTTTTGGTCTGGATAAACCGCTGGAAATAAGCAGTAATTTCTTCGGCATGCCGGTCAATGGTGTCCAGAATTAACTGTTCATAATCTTCTCTTTTCATACTGCCTCCATCTGAATAAAATTATCCTAGCATTATACCTTTGCGGAGAAAGAATTTCCAATACGGAAATGATCATAAAATTATAACAGAAATGATATACAGGCAGAGGAACAGGCGAAAATAGCAGAGCTGGATATTGACGAAAATAAAAAATTGGTGTATATTTTTAAACAGCAGTCGCAGAAAGTTTAACGCGACAAAGCTTTAAAACGCAGCCGTATAACAGCTGCGAATCAAAAGGAGAGAAGCATGATGAAAAAGACACTTTCAGTTTTACTGGCTATGGGCCTTGTCGTATCCATGGCGGCAGGCTGCGGTTCCTCCAAGAAGGAAACCGAAGCGCCGAAGGAAACCGAAGCAAAAACCGAAGCGCCGAAGGAAACCGAGGCGGAAACCGAAGCAAAGACTGAGGCTCCGAAAGAAACTGAAGCTGAGACAGAAGCAAAAACGGAAGCCGGGACCGAAGCTGAGACCGAGGCAAAGACAGAGAAGAGCACAGAAGAAAAGACCACTTCCGCCGATGATAAGGTATACAAAATCGGCGTAATTCAGTATGTACAGCATGACGCTCTGGATAATTCCAACGCAGGCTTCTTTGCTGCCCTGGACGATGCAGGCCTGAACTACGAGGCAGATCAGCAGAATGCATCCGGTGAGATCGCTACCTGCGACACGATTGCAGAAGCTCTGGTAAACGAAGGCTCTGATCTGATCCTGGCCATCGCTACTCCGGCCGCACAGGCAGTTGCCGGAAAGACAGACGAGATCCCCATCATCCTGACTGCAGTTACCGACCCGGCAGCAGCTGATCTGGTAGAAGATAATGCGGCTCCCGGCGCCAACGTAACCGGTACCTCCGACCTGACCCCGGTAGCCGAGCAGATTGACCTGCTGAAGGAAATGCTTCCGGATGCACAGAAGGTAGGTATCCTGTACTGCTCAGCTGAGGCTAACTCTGTTGTACAGGCAGATATGGCGAAAGAAGCATGCGAAGCGGCAGGACTGGAGTATGAGGACTACACTGTTTCCAGCTCCAATGAAATCCAGACGGTAGTAGAGTCCATGGTAGGCAATGTAGATGTCCTTTATTCCCCGACGGACAATATGATTGCTGCAGGCATGGCCACTGTAGCCATGGTTGCAAACGACAACGGAATCCCCACCATCGTTGGTGAGGAAGGTATGGTTAAAGCAGGCGGACTGGCTACATACGGAATCGATTACTATCAGCTGGGATATCTGGCAGGAGAGCAGGCAGTAGCCATCCTGACCGGTGAGGCTGAGCCGGCAACCACTCCGATCGGTTATCTGAGTGCAGACAGATGTGCACTGACCATCAATGAAGAGACTGCTGAGACCCTTGGTATTGACATTTCCGGTTTCACGGAAGCAACTCTGGTTAAGACCGAAGCTGGCGAATAAAGCAGAAACGGAAACAGCAGAGACTGAAACGGAATAATCTGAATTTTCGGCTGCTGTACAGAAGGTTGTACAGCAGCCGCTTTTGTCATATTCGAATACTTCGGAACGTGTGCGAAGCGCACGTTGGTTTTGAATGTCCGACAATGGTCAGAAGAAAATTTACAAATATGCCGGTTTTCTTGTGACCATTTGGGCAGATGCTTAAACGGCAGAAATCAGGAGGAGAAAAAATGAGCGGATTTTTGGTATCCATTCAGGGCGCCATTTCCCAGGGCGTGCTTTGGGGAATTATGGTGCTCGGCGTTTATATTACCTATAAGATTCTGGATATTGCCGATCTGACTGTGGACGGCAGCTTTGCTCTGGGCGGCTGTGTCTGCGCGGCCATGATGGTGAATCAGCACATGAATCCGGTGCTGGCAATTGTGGTTGCTGTGGCTGCCGGGGTTCTGGCCGGAGGAGTCACCGGCTTTTTGAATACCGTATTTGAAATTCCGGCTATCCTGGCTGGTATTCTGACCCAGATTGCCCTCTGGTCAGTAAATCTGCGCATACTTGGCGGCAAGAGCAATATCCCTCTGCTGAAAACCGATACGATTTTCACCGGTTTTGTGGAAACGACCGGGCTCAAGCAGTCCCAGGTTTCCATGATCCTGGGCATTCTGATCGCCATTGTGGTGATTGCTGTGCTGTACTGGTTTTTTGGTACGGAGCTGGGCAGCGCCCTGCGCGCCACGGGAAATAACGAAAATATGATCCGCGCCCTGGGCGTAAATACAAAAACGACGAAAATGCTGGCACTGATGATCAGCAACGGACTGGTTGCCCTTTCCGGCGCCCTGGTCTGCCAGAGCCAGAAATATGGAGATATCAACAGCGGTACAGGCGCCATCGTTATCGGACTGGCATCTATCGTTATCGGCGACGTACTGATGAGCAAGCTGCATTCCTTTGGCTCCAAGCTGGCCTCCGCTGTGGTAGGGTGCTGTGTGTACTTCCTGATCCGTGCAATCGTACTGAAGCTGGGTATGGATGCAAACGACATGAAGCTGCTTTCTGCAATTATCGTTGCGCTGGCGCTCTGCGTGCCGGTGGCTATCGATAAGTGGAGAATCAAACGTTCCTATTCAGAAGGGGGAGAAAACTGATGCTGAAAATTTCCAATGTCTATAAAACCTTCAATAAAGGAACGATTAACGAAAAGCATGCATTAAACGGCATTA
>JAHZHG010000128.1:1792-2748 GCA_019420425.1 Clostridiales bacterium | reverse complement strand
CTGGTGCTGAAAGACGGAGATTTTGTCACGGTTATCGGCGGAAACGGAGCGGGAAAGTCCACGCTGCTGAATATGATCGCCGGTGTATATCCGATTGATAAAGGAAAAATCGAACTGAACGGTCAGAATATTTCCAGAAAGTCCGAACATGCCAGGGCCAGTCTCCTGGGGCGCGTGTTCCAGGACCCGATGAAGGGAACGGCAGCCGGTATGGAGATTCAGGAGAACCTTGCCCTTGCTTATCGCAGAGGGGAGAAAAGGGGCCTGGGATGGGGAATCCGCAAAGAAGAAAAGGCCAAATACCGGGAAGCGCTTACTACACTTGGACTGGGGCTGGAAGAGCGGATGACGGTGAAGGTAGGCCTGCTTTCCGGAGGACAGCGCCAGGCACTGACGCTTCTGATGGCTACGCTGAAAAAGCCGGAGCTGCTTTTGCTGGATGAACATACGGCAGCGCTTGATCCCAAGACGGCAGCCAAGGTCCTAGAGATTACGGAGACGATCATCCGGGAAAACCAACTGTCCGCATTGATGGTTACGCACAACATGAAGGATGCGATCCGCCTGGGCAACCGTCTGATTATGATGCATGAGGGAAGGATTATCTATGACGTCGAGGGAGAAGAAAAGAAAAATCTCAAGGTTTCCGATTTGATGAAAAAATTCGAAGAGGCCAGCGGCGGCGAATTTGCCAATGACCGTATGATTTTAGGATAAGCATAGATGGAATACGATATGACTCTGGACACGGATCCCGGGTCATATTTTTTTTGCCGCTTCTTCAGGTTTATCTGGCAGACGGCCTGATAATTTTTTGACAATTTCTCCGGCGGATAGAGAAATCACGGAAAACAGTGAAAAAATTTCATTCGAAAACGGATTGCGATCTTGTCGAATGAGATAAAAAGTATTTGAAAAAATACCGTTAACTCTTGCAGAAAAAAAGAACATTCTCT
>JAHZHG010000128.1:0-1782 GCA_019420425.1 Clostridiales bacterium | reverse complement strand
GATAATGCGTATGTTATAATAACTCCATATGGGAGAGTAGCTTTTTGATGCTGTCAAAAAGTTAACAAAAAATGATGAAAGGAGAATGGAACATGCATCTGATAAAAGATGAAAACGGCAATATTTGCAGTCATTCCCATGATCATGAGCATATGCATACCCATACCTATGAGCATTCTCATGTGCATAGTCATGAGCACGGCCATGAAGACGAACATAATCATGAGCACGGCCATGGACAGACACACAGCCACGGATGCCAGGGGGCCTGCGATGAGAGCTGCAATGGCTGCGAACCGCAGACAGAAAAAGACAAGATGACCGCTGTGCTTGGCTACATGCTGGAGCATAACCAGCACCATGCGGCCGAGCTGGATCAGATGGCAGGAAAGCTGCGCGCAGCCGGCATGGAAAATGCAGCAAATCAGATTTCCAAGGCTGTGGAAGAGTTTCAAAAGGGAAACCTGTATCTGAGCGTGGCCCTGGCCGATGTAAAAGAGAGCAGGTAGGAGGTGAATTGCCATGTGTTTGGCAACCGCATATAACACCAACCAGCCGGACAGCGTGATCCTGGAATATGTAAGCCGGATCGAGCTGGACGGAAACAAAATTATCCTCACCGATGTAATGGGAGACCGCAAGGTGGTCGAAGGAACGCTGGAGATGGCCGACCTCACCGGAGGAGTGGTAAAAATTAATTGTTAGGTAATAAACAGTATTGAGCGGCGGACGGCAGCGGCCCTTTCATAAGGAAAGGTTCCCTCTGCTGCAGCAGCTGAGTTTAAGGAGGCGCCGATTTATGGCACACATCATTGCGGTAGCGGGAAAAGGCGGCGTGGGAAAGACAACCCTCTGCGGGCTGTTGATTCAGCACATGTGCGAAATGGGCAAAACGCCGGTTCTCGCGGTAGATGCCGATGCAAATTCTAATCTGAATGAGGTACTTGGCGTAGAAGTGGAAATGACCCTGGGAGATGTAAGGGAAACGATTGCTGAAGCAGAGAACAAGCTGGACAATCCGATCCCTGCCAGCATGTCCAAGGCAGATTACGCGGAAATCATGTTTAACCGGTGCCTGATTGAGGAAGACGATTACGACATGCTGGTCATGGGAAGGACACAGGGGAAGGGCTGTTACTGTTTTGTGAACGGACTTCTTCAGGCGCAGCTGCAGAAGCTTACGCCCCACTACAAGTACATGGTTGTGGACAACGAAGCCGGCATGGAGCATATCAGCCGAGGTATTTTACCGAAGGTGGATACCATCATTCTGGTCAGCGACTGTTCCAGGAGAGGCGTTCAAGCCGCCGGACGGATTGCCGAGCTGACCCGCGAATGTAAAATGACGCCAAAGACCATGGGTCTGATTATCAACCGCGCACCCGGCGGCGTGGTAAATGCAGGCACGATGGAGGAAGTGGAACGCCAGGGACTCACCCTTCTGGGAGTGGTTCCCCACGACGAGGATGTATATGAATACGACTGCGATGGAAAGCCGACGGTCAGCCTTCCGGCTGATTCACCGGTAAAAAAGGCACTTCACGAAATCGTGACAAAGCTTGCGCTTTAATCTGCGGAAACGCAGAATTGCGATAGAACACACAATAATCTAGGAGGTTTACAATGGGAGACTTTAAATTAACCACTGTTGAAGAGTTTGAAGCAGCAACAAATAAGCTCCTCGAGACAGGGAAAAAAGTGGGCGCTGATGCATGGCAGTACCGTGTGGCTAACCAGACGCCGCACTGCAAATTCGGTGAGAAGGGTATCTGCTGCCGTATC
>JAHZHG010000127.1:1359-7642 GCA_019420425.1 Clostridiales bacterium | reverse complement strand
TTTATGGAGATGGGCGCGCTCACCTGACCGATAATATTAATCAGCGATTCCGGGCCGGCAATATAGACGCTCTTTCCGTTTTCCACCTCCGTAAGGCCGATATCATAACCCCGGCCCGCCTGCCCGGTGGGCGATACGTCAATCACAAACGCCTGCTCCTTTTTATCCTCCAGCTTTACCTTCATGGAAGACGGGGAAATCTCCATCTCATCCCAGGTCACTGAGGCATTGCTGCAGGTGACCCCCAGAGGCACCGTATTCATCGGTGTGAGATTGTTCATGTCCGCAATCACCTTAAAATCGGATGCCCGCAGCCGGTTCAGAATAGACTTGCGCTCGGTTACCTTTATGTTTACCACATCTGTATCGTTTTCCGTAACAAATACCTTACCAATGTCTTCTACAATCTCCTTGTTGACCGCAGTCACTGCCACATTGGATATGATTCTGCTCGTAATCGGATCATTGGTAGAAGCCACAAACATCCAGATCAGAGTGGCCGCTATTATGGAAATCAGCTTTGTCCCCCAGTTGTCCAGCAGTTTATGCTTCATTTTTTTCACGTCCTTTCCACAATCTGAATTTCTGTGGAACTACCGATTTATCCTGGAATTCAACCAGTCTTTCTCTGAGCATCTCCGCGCTGACATTTCTCGTCAGCGTGCCCTTGTGCGCCAGGGATACCTTGCCGGTCTCCTCAGAAACAATAATGGTCAGAGAATCCGTCACCTCGCTGATCCCCACGCCTGCCCGGTGCCTTGTTCCCAGCTCCTTGCTCAGCTCCATGTTGTCCGAAAGCGGCAGATAGCAGGTAGCCGCTACGATTCGATTTCCCTGGATAATCACCGCCCCGTCGTGCAGCGGAGTGTTGTGCTCAAAGATATTCATCAGCAGCTGGCTGCTGATCATGGAATCCAGGAGGATTCCTGTCCGCTCATACTCGTCCAGCCGTACATTTTTTTCGATTACAATCAGCGCACCCGTTTTATGCTTGGCCATCTCCATGCTGGCCTTGACCAGTTCGGTAATCGTGTGATCACTGTACAGCTCGGTTACCTCCTTCAGCCCAATCGGAAAGACCGCAGAGATAATCTTCTTTTCCCCCAGCTGCTCCAGCGCGCGCCGCAGCTCTGGCTGAAAAATGACAATTCCGGCCATTACTACGATATTAATTCCTCTGTTGATCAGGAAAACCAGGGTATCCATCTGCAGCACATATACGATAAAAATAAATACGCCAAGAAAAAGTATCCCCTTCATCAGGGTCCAGGCCTTTGTGTTCTTTACCCACAGGAGCACCTTATACACCAGATAAGAAAGGATGATAATCTCTACGATATCGGTTACCGTGACACTGACCTGCGGTATCTCAAACCAGTTTAAATGATTGGAAAGCCACACCGTAATGCTGTCCATATATTCCTCCGTCCGCGCATTCTCTGCAGCATATAATTAACTTGCTAATCCTCCTGCTTTGCCGAAGCGTTCAGCTTAGGCACTGCTGTCACATAATAGTAATACTCGTCATCTTCAAACTGAACCCGCCTGGTCCGTTTATAGTCCAGGCTGAAACAAAATATCTCCAGAATCAGCGCCAGCACAACCGCAATCGCCGTACCGAGAATCAGCACCGGCAAATCCATCTCCAGCTCCATGACCCGCAGTCCCAGCGCCGTCAGAATCAGAAACGATACGGCTCCCGCGCCTATGCCCAGATACCAGGCGTACCGCAGGGGAAGCCGGTGTACCAGATACACCACGAAAAATACGGTAATGGCCACAAGCAGATTCAGCATCATTTCCCGGTCGTTCAAAAAGCGCATGACCAGCAGCTGCAGCTCATCCAGAAGCGCAATGCCAAACGCTCCCCCTGCCGTCTCCCCGGCCGTCCCTGCCCCCAGGTCACGGATCAGGTAAAATATACCGCCGCCAAATACAATTGCCGCCGCTGCGCCAGGCCCGGCCATCAGGCCGAAAACCAGCGGAACCGCCGCCGGCAAATGCAGAGCAAAAAATACCGGAGTCAGCATCAGCACATAGCCCTGATCCGGAATCCATCCAAAATAAATCAAAAGAAAAATCAGCAGGAATATCCCTCCGGTCACTGCTGCGGCAAGCGAAACCGCGGACAGCTGCAGCAGAATCAGCGCCGCTGCAATCAGCACTGCCGCATTCGCGGGAAGGAACGAACAGAACAGGGAGAGGATGGTCAGCAGCAGAGGATGATTTGCCGGTCCCTGGCCGCCCAGCGTCAGGCGGATATAAAAAAACAGCGAAAATGCAGCCAGAAACTTTCCGCCTGCAATCAGATAGCTGTCCCAGCGCCGGTAAAGCCTGCGGAGCAGCTCCCGCAGCTCAAGTATCCCGTTCATTCCGTTGTCCTCCTCTCCGCTTTTCCTGTTCATAGCAACGCTTCAGCTCGCTTAAGTTCTGCCTGTATCGATCCGTCAGCTGTTTATCCCGGTCATAGGATAAGCCGGCCGCCAGATACGTAAGGATAAGCCCTGCTGCCATCAGCACAACGTACGCCAGCAAAATCGCCCGGAAAACCCCCGGAAGATCCAGTCCGCCGATGCTTTGAAAAAACACTTCTGCCCTGCTGACAAACCAGACCAGCAGTACCAGCACATAGACCGCCGTGATCCTTATTCCGTTTTTCAGCATACGCGCGCCGATATAGTCACTCCGGCAGGTTCGCTTTACCTGCCTGATTTCTTTTCTGTGCTCTGTCTCCATCACTGCCAGCCTGGTCATCAGGCGAATCCGTCTATCCTCTATCTTCATTAAAATCACTTCCCAAATTCGCGGCAGCCGCCTAAATTACAAGTATTATTAGTATAGCACAAAAGCAACTTTGTGCATAGGGAAATCAAGAATTTTCCGAGCCAATACATACCAGCAAAAGAAATACACGGTCTGCTCCCGCATCCAGAAGCGCGCCTGCGGCGCTGTCTGCCGTGGCTCCTGTCGTATACACATCATCGACCAGTACAATTCGTTTCCCCCGGATGCAATCCGCTTTTTCTGCCGCGCAGGCAAACGCCCCGCGCATATTTTTCCTTCGCTCGCTTCCCGGCAGCAGTTTCTGTGGACGCGTGTTGCGCACCCGGACCAATGCTTCCGTATCCACGGGCAGCTCCAGAAAATCCCCCAACTTCTGGGCCAGCAGCCTGGACTGATCGAATCCCCTCCGCCTCCGTTTTGCCGGATGCAGCGGAATCGGGCAGACCAGCTCCGGCCTCCATACCGGAAGCCTTGGTCTTGCCTGCCGCGCCATGTACCAGGCATAGCCGTCCAGATATTCCCGCCGGTTTTGAAATTTCATCCGCTGTATCGATCTGCGCATCGCTCCGCCATAGGGGAAAGCCGCGGCTCCCTGGGAAAATCGGTGAACCTGCCTCCGGCAGTCCATACACAGCTCCTCTTCTTCCCTTCTCAGCGATTTTCCGCATTTCATGCATACCGGCCCGCTGATCAGTTTCAGCTTTTTCCGGCAGGAAGCACAAAGATATTCCCCTTCCCTCTCCAGAATTTCCTGGCAGCCAAAGCAGCGTCTGGGGTAGAAAATATCTGCAATTTTTTTCATTATTTTGCTCCATCCTCCCCGTCCGCCCCGCTGTAAATCTCTTTCATGCGTTTCTTCAGGCTGGTGTAGCGCTTCTGCTCCAGCGCATTGTCAATCATCTGCTCAAAGGTATATTCATCCCCCACCAGAGTCACGCAGGATCTCGCCCTTGTCACAGCGGTATACAGCAGGTTACGGTTCATCAGCATCCGCGGCCCCGGGAGCAGCGGAATCACCACCGCCGGGTACTCGCTGCCCTGGGACTTGTGTATCGTCACCGCATAGGCCAGCTCCAGCTCCTCCAGCTGGGCAAAGGGATACTCCACAAAACGGTAATCATCAAACTCCACCGTGATCCGCTCAGCGTATGTATTGATCTCCCGGATAATGCCCATATCTCCGTTGAATATGCCGCTTCCCCGTTCCATCACCATACCGTACCGGCCGCGGACTTCCCACTCCATCTGGTAGTTGTTCTTAATCTGCATTACCTTATCGCCCTCGCGGAACAGGCCTTCCGTAAGCGGGTGCTCCTTTTTTTCCGGCGCAGGCGGGTTCAGGTATTCCTGTAAAATCCGGTTCAGACGTTCAACGCCGAGCAGTCCCTTGCGCATAGGCGTAAGCACCTGGATATCGTACATGTCCGCATGCACATATTTGGGCATTTTCTGGGATACAAGCTGGATAACAATGCTGATGATCACATTGGCGTCCTGCCGCTTCAGGAAGAAAAAGTCGCGGCTTTTGTTGTTCAGCTCCACATGCTCTCCGCGGTTGATCCGATGCGCATTTACTACAATATCGCTCTCCGATGCCTGCCGGAAAATCTTGTTCAGCCGTACGGTACGGCAGCACTCCGATTCAATGATATCCTTCAGCACACTGCCGGGGCCCACCGAGGGCAGCTGGTTCACGTCTCCCACCAGAATCAGACGGGTACCCACCGGAATAGCCTGCAGCAGAGCATGCATCAAATGTACGTCTACCATAGACATCTCATCGATGATGACCACATCCGCCTCCAGTGGATTCTGTGCGTTCCGCTCAAACCCGCCAAACCGTTCTGCGGAACCGCCCTCCTTCAGCTCCGAGCCGCCGCTCAGCTCCAGAAGGCGGTGTATAGTTTTGGCCTCATACCCGGTCGCCTCCGTCATCCGCTTTGCCGCGCGGCCCGTGGGCGCTGCCAGGGCAAGCTCCAGGCCCTCGGACGCGAAATAGGCGATCATGGTATTGATTGTCGTCGTTTTTCCGGTACCCGGCCCTCCGGTGAGCACCATCACGCCATGCCGTGCAGCCTCAATTACCGCCCGCTTCTGCAGCTCCTCCAGAACCGTCCCCGTCTCCCTTTCGATCTTCCTGATCCGCTCCAGGACAGCGTCCTCATCGGTCTCCTCCTGGATGTCCAGATCATAGAGCATCCGGGCGATGTTCAGCTCCAGCTGATAATAGGAAGCGCCGTAGACCAGAACCCGGCCCGGCTCCTCCTCCTTCAGGACAATTTTCCGGTCTATGGCCAGATCCATCAGATACTGGTCCATATCCTCTACGGAAACGCCGAGCAGCTGTGCCGTCCTCCCGGCCAGCTCATCCTTGGGCAGGTATACGTGGCCTTCGCCCGCCGCCTGCAAAAGCGTATAAAAAATGCCGCTCATCATTCGATAGCGGGAATCCGGCAGGATCCCGGTCTTCCGGGCAATCTCATCGGCAATTTTAAACCCTACGCCGCTGATATCGTCTGCCAGCCTGTATGGATTCGTCTGCAGTACCGTATACAGCTCCTGACCATACTGCTGATAAATTTTCACCGCAAGGGAGGTGGAAATCCCATATTGCTGCAGGAAGATCATGGCCTTTCGCATGTCCCGCTTTTCCTCAACCTGGCAGGCGATCTCCCTGGCCTTCCGCTCGCTGATCCCCTTGATCTCGGCCAGACGCTCCGGCTCTTCCTCGATAATCCGAAAGGTATCGTCCTTGAACCGCCGCACGATCCTGGCCGCCAGTGCTGCGCCTACCCCTTTGATGGCTCCGGAACCCAGATAGCGCTCCACCGCAACCACATCCTCGGGTGCCACCGTCTCTACGGTTTTCACCTGGAACTGCCGGCCGTAGGTGGCGTGCTCGATGAAATCGCCGTGGGCCTCGATCAGTTCGCCCTCGCCGATAAACGGCATCTGTCCTACACAGGTCAGCTCCTCCTCGTCCACAATCAGCACGAGTACCGTATATCCGTTTTCCGTATTTTGAAAAATGATATGATCCACATATCCTTTTACTGTCGTTGTCTCTGCCATGGGCATTCTTCTCTCTTTTCTGTTGCACAAAGGGCTGCCTCCGTCCTCTGCCGGAATGCAGCCCGCCGTATTATTTTTCCAGCATCTTGTTGTCTGCCCGAAGCAGCTCAACACAGGTTCCCGTTCCCACGGCTACCGCGGTCAGCGGATCCTCAGCCGTCATCGTATTGATCCCCGTTTTGGCCTCGATCAGCTCCTCCAGACCGGTCAGCAGCGCTCCTCCTCCGGTCAGCACAATGCCCCGTTCCACCACATCAGAGGCCAGCTCGGGCGGCGTCCGCTCCAGAACGCTGTGCACGGCATCCACGATCTGCGCCGTAACTTCCTTTAATGCGTCCCGGGTGTCCTCTGAAGTAATCCGTACCGTCTTGGGCAGGCCGCTTTCCATATCCCGCCCCTTGACCTCCATTACCTTGTGCTCCGGCTT
>JAHZHG010000127.1:0-1349 GCA_019420425.1 Clostridiales bacterium | reverse complement strand
GTAATCTTGATCTCCTCTGCCGTACGCTCTCCGATCATCAGGTTATGCTGCTTCTTTACGTATTTAACAATGGCCTCGTCAAAATCCTCTCCGGCCACCTTTATGGATGTGCTGACCACAATGCCATCCAGGGAAAGCACCGCTACGTCCGTGGTGCCGCCTCCGATATCCACGATCATATTTCCACTGGGCCGGGAGATGTCAATCCCCGCCCCGATGGCCGCCGCGATGGGCCCTTCAATCAGGTGTACCTCCCTGGCTCCCGCCTGGTAGGTCGCATCCTCCACGGCCTTTTTTTCCACCTCGGTAATCGTATGGGGAATACAGATACTGATCCGCGGCTTTCGGAAGGACATTCTGCCCACCGCCTTCTGGATAAAATACTTCAGCATCTGCTCCGTAACTGTATAATCAGAAATAACCCCTTTTCGCATCGGGTGCACTGCACTGATATTTCCCGGCGTCCTGGCGAGCATCAGCCGCGCTTCCTCGCCGAATGCCTTGATCTTGTTTGTATCCCGGTCGAACGCCACCACGGACGGTTCCTTCAGCACTACGCCCTTTCCCCTTACATAAACCAATATACTGCCCGTTCCCAAATCGATTCCGATATCTGTACCTGCCATAAGCGCTCCCCTTTTCTTTTATCGTAACTGTTCCCTATCTTCATCATTACCTTATCCCTGCTTCGATTATATAACAGAGCAGAAGATATTGAAAAGTATTTTTTTCTTTCTTTTCTCTTTCTTAATGAATTTCATAATTTCTTTAGGCCAAGAACATACTTTATACACAATTTTCTTCTATACTAAAGCCATCTTAGTTAAGAGCTAAGATATTTCATAACTCACACTTGGCAGCCCCCACACGCTGCGAAGTACTCCCTCAAAACATTTTAATTTTTTCTCTTTCCTGGAAAAAGCCCGGTTCGCCGGGCTTTTTCTTTTGTGATTTTCTTTATTTTTCCGGATGGAGATATTTTTTCACGTATTTTCCCGTATAGGACTGAGGCATTTCAGCCACCTCCTCCGGCGTTCCCCTGGCAATAACTGTTCCTCCGCCTTCTCCGCCCTCCGGGCCGATATCGATCAGGTAGTCTGCCGTCTTAATGACATCCAGGTTGTGTTCAATAACGATCACAGTATTTCCCCCGTCTGCCAGCCGGTGCAGAATATCGATCAGCTTGTGCACGTCGGCAAAGTGCAGGCCCGTGGTAGGCTCATCCAGGATATAGACGGTCTTTCCCGTGCTTCTCCGGCTCAGCTCTGTGGCCAGCTTGATCCGCTGGGCTTCTCCTCCGGAAAGGGTGGTGGAGGGCTGCCCCAGACGGATGTAGGAAAGTCCCACAT
>JAHZHG010000126.1:7360-7646 GCA_019420425.1 Clostridiales bacterium | reverse complement strand
TGTAAAATCCTATGCATTTATCCAGAACCCCCGTCCGATAGCCTTTACGCCGAAATGGTTTTGTGATATACTTTCTGCTTAGAAGAACAGAAAGAAGTGGTTTTATGGTAACGGATGAATTTCTGAATGAAATGCGGAAAAAAGCAGAGGAGCTGGGAACGGAATTTTTGCAGGCTTCCGGCCTGCGTGCAGGGGAGCTGGCTGTAATCGGCTGCTCTACCAGTGAGATTTCGTCCAGGCGGATTGGCTCTTTTTCCAGTGCAGAGCTGGGATGCGCGGCGTTTGA
>JAHZHG010000126.1:0-7350 GCA_019420425.1 Clostridiales bacterium | reverse complement strand
CGCCTTTAAGCGCGAGGGGGACTATCTTGCTGCACAGTGCTGCGAGCACCTGAACCGTGCGCTGATTTTGGAGGCTGAGGCTGTGGAAAAATACGGACTGGAGCCGGTGAATGTGGTGCCCATGCCCAAGGCGGGGGGCTCCTTTGCCACGGCGGCCTACGGGGCGTTTGCCCATCCGGTGGCGGTGGAGCACATCCGGGCGGCAGGCGGGATCGATGTGGGGGATACGCTGATCGGGATGCACATAAAGGATGTGGCCGTTCCCCTGCGCCTTTCCGTGGATACCCTTGGCGGAGCCCATGTGGTCTGCGCACGGACCAGGCCGAAATTTATCGGCGGCGAGCGGGCCCATTATGACGAACGGTTAAAATAAGATATTGAAAATATAAGGAGAAAAAGAATGAAAATCACATGGAAAGACGGATCGGTGAAGGAATATGCATCTCCGATGACGGTAATTGAGATTGCGGCGGATTTGAGCGAAGGACTGGCCAGAATGGCCGCCTGCGGAGAAAAGGACGGCAAGGTAGTGGATCTGCGGACAGTGATCGATGAGGACTGCAGCCTGAATATTCTTACGGCCAACGATGAAAAGGGACTGGCCGTACTCCGTCATACCACCTCCCACGTGCTGGCAGAAGCAGTAAAGCGGGTGCGCCCGGAGGCAAAGCTGGCCATCGGCCCGTCCATTGACACGGGCTTCTATTATGATTTTGAGTGCGAGCCGTTCTCCAGAGAGGATCTGGATGAAATCGAAAAGGTGATGAAGAAAATCATCAAAGAGGGGGCAAAGCTGGAACGCTTTACCCTGCCCAGGGAAGAGGCTGTTCGACTGATGGAGGAAAAGGGAGAGCCGTACAAGGTAGAGCTGATTCGGGATCTGCCGGAGGACGCGGAAATTTCCTTCTACCGTCAGGGCGAATTTGTCGATTTGTGCGCAGGCCCTCATCTGATGAGCACAAAATCCATCAAGGCCTACAAGCTGATTTCTTCCTCCGGGGCATACTGGAGAGGAAGCGAGAAGAATAAGATGCTGACCCGGATTTACGGTACGGCGTTTACGAAAAAGGAAGAGCTGAACGCTTACCTGGAGCATCTGGAGGATATCAAAAAGCGCGACCACAACAAGCTGGGTCGGGAAATGGAACTGTTTACCACAGTTGATGTGATCGGCCAGGGCCTTCCGCTGATTATGCCAAAGGGCGTGACCATTATCCAGACCCTTCAGCGATGGATTGAGGATGAGGAGGAGAAGCGCGGATATGTGCGTACAAAAACCCCGCTGATGGCCAAGAGCGATTTGTACAAGATTTCCGGACACTGGGATCATTACAAAGAGGGTATGTTTGTGCTGGGCGAGGAGGGAAAGGATAAAGAGGTATTTGCCCTGCGTCCGATGACCTGTCCGTTCCAGTATTACGTATATAAGGCCAGCCAGAAGAGCTATCGGGATCTTCCGCTGCGCTACGGTGAGACGTCCACACTGTTCCGAAATGAGGATTCCGGCGAAATGCACGGACTTACCCGCGTGCGGCAGTTTACGATTTCGGAAGGCCATTTGATTGTGCGTCCGGATCAGGTGAATGAGGAGTTTATCGGCTGCGTGGAGCTGGCGCTGTACTGCCTGCGAACCCTGGGACTGGAAAAGGATGTGACCTTCCGCCTGTCCAAATGGGATCCGAACAACAGGGAAAAATACATCGGCGACGCTCAGTATTGGGAAAATGCCCAGGGAAGAATGCGTGAGCTGTTGACCGAGCTGAAGCTGCCCTTCGTGGAAGCAGACGGCGAGGCTGCTTTCTATGGCCCGAAGCTGGATATTCAGGCGAAGAACGTATATGGAAAAGAAGACACGATGATCACCATTCAGCTGGACTTTGCACTGGCAGAGCAGTTTGACATGTATTATGTGGATGCGGACGGCGAGAAAAAGCGCCCGTTCATCATTCACCGCACCAGCATGGGCTGCTATGAGCGTACACTGGCATGGCTGATTGAAAAATACGCGGGCAAGTTCCCGACCTGGCTGTGTCCGGAGCAGGTGCGCGTACTTCCGATTTCCGAAAAGTATGAGGACTATGCAAATCGCGTGCTGTCCGAACTGAAAGAAAACGGTATCCGCGCAACGGCAGACCTCCGTTCAGAAAAGATCGGCTACAAGATCCGTGAGGCAAGACTGGACAAGGTGCCTTATATGCTGGTAGTCGGCGCAAATGAAGAAGAGCAGGGTGTGGTTTCGGTAAGAAGCCGTTTCGCCGGAGACGAAGGGCAGAAGCAGCTGGATGTATTTATTGACGAAATCTGCCGGGAAATCCGCAAAAAAGAAATCCGTCAGGAGCTGCCGCAGGAAGAAAAAAAATAAACGGTGTGCATAGATCATGCATTTTGGCAGATACTATCCGGGAATACGAAAAAAGGAGGTATCGTTATGCCGATGCTAGTTTGTGCAGCACAGAATTGTGTCTACAATCAGGCGATGTACTGCAGCAAAGGGGATATTCTGGTGGGCGGAGAACAGGCGTCTACCTGTCAGGAAACCTGCTGTGAATCCTTCCGCGACCGCAGAGAAGGAACTGCCACCTCGTCCAGCTCTATGGGAGCGCCGACCCAGCACATTTGCGTGGATTGTAAGGCGACCCAGTGCAGATACAACGAGGATTGTAAATGCCATGCGGAGGAAATCAATATTTCCGGCGCCGGCGCAGTCTGTCATGATCAGACGGAGTGCGTGACCTTTACTGCGGAAAAGTAAAAACGTATAAAGAAAAAGAATAAAAGAGACCGGCTGTCCTAAAAGCAGGACGGCCGGTCTTTTGGTGAACGGTCAGTTGAACAGAGGAGTCGGGTATACGCCGTTTTTCACCAGACGGCTGAAGGAATCGGCAACGTACTGCCTGTCCTCCTGGTAGGTGACCCCGAACCAGGTGTCTCCGGTTTCCAGCATGGTCACCCTGGCTTCGCCCGAGAGGATCAGCTGATCAATCAGCTCGGGAAGCAGAAATTCGCTGGTCAGCTCTTTGCCGGCAGGGGAAGAGAGAAAAGCAATAAAGGATTTTTCTATGGAATCCAGAAAATCCGGAGTAAAGCCCCACATGTTCATGGAAACATGGCTTCTGGTATCCACAGGGATATAACCGCCCTTGCCGTCCGGAATGCCGGCGCCGTCCGGGGTGCGGGTGATGTGACGGGTCTCCTTTACCCGGATCAGGCTGCCGTTTTCATCCGTCTGGCAGATTCCGCGGGTAACGCCGCCATGGGGACTTAGCGTATTGCCAAGGATAAAACCGGCCATACAGAAATGGAACGGCTCTCCCGGGCTGCGCCGGTCAGCGTGGGCGGTCAGATAATCATGGATCCGGACAAAGGCCTCTTTGCCGTAGTAATCGTCTGCATTGATGACTGCAAAGGGGGTAGTCACGGCGCCGAGGCAGGAAAGTATGGCCTGGCCGGTTCCCCAGGGCTTGGTACGGCCCTCCGGAACGGTGAATCCGCCGGGAAGGGCGCTCAGCTCCTGAAATACATAGGAAACATGGGCTGATCTGGCGACACGGTCGCCCAGGATTTCCCGAAATTCCTTCTCCAGATCCCTGCGGATAATAAAAACAATGTGGGTAAATCCGGCCTCCAGAGCATCATGGATGGCATATTCCATGATGATTTTTCCACTGGGACCAACGGGAGCAAGCTGTTTTATCCCCTTACCGAAGCGGCTGCCCAGGCCGGCGGCCATAATAACGAGAGTAGTCTCCTTCATGTGTTCCTCCTAAACGAACACTTCCTCAATTCATATTTGTGAGGTTAATTATAACATAGAAACGAGGTTTTGTCAGTTGGCTTTGACTATTTTCGCATTCTGGTGTAAAATTTAGTTGTTGTTCAGGCCAAAGCCACGCACTTGCTGCGTGACTGCGTGAGAACATGATTCAGGAGGTTGTTGGTATGGCGTTACTTTCCGTGATTCTGCCCGCATATAAGGAAGAGCAGATGATTGATGAAGTGGTGGAGCGCGTGGGGAAGATATTAAAATCAGCGGATATTGCCTACGAGCTGGTATTTATTGACGATGGCTCCGGCGATCGAACCTGGGAGAAGATTGAGGCGGCGGCGCTTCGGGACAGTCATGTGAGCGGCGTTCATTTTTCGCGGAATTTTGGTAAAGAATCCGCAATTTTTGCCGGGTTGGCGACAGGCTCGGGAGACTGTCTGGCGGTGATGGACTGTGATCTTCAGCATCCCCCCGAAACACTGGTGGAGATGTACAGGCTCTGGGAGCAAGGCTATGAGGTAGTAGAGGGCGTGAAGCGGAGCAGGGGCAGGGAGAGCGCTCTGCACAAAGCCAGCGCCGGAATGTTCTACAAAATGATGACAAAGGCCACAAAGGTGGATATGTCCAGGGCATCGGATTTTAAGCTGCTTGACCGCAGGGCGGTGGAGGCATTGCTGTCTATGCCGGAGCGCAACGCATTTTTCCGAGCGCTTTCCTCCTGGGTGGGCTTTAAGACCACGTCGGTGGAGTTCGATGTACAGGAGCGTGAGGCGGGCGAGTCCAAATGGAGCACCTGGTCGCTGATAAAATACGCGGTGACCAATATCCTGGCCTTTTCTGCGGCGCCCATGCAGATGGTAACCATTGCCGGGGGATTTATGTTTGTTTTTGCCGTGATTATGGGGATACAGTCCCTGGTCAGATATTTTTCCGGACATGCAGTGGAGGGCTTTACCACAGTAATTCTTCTGCTGCTGATTATCGGCAGCATCATTATGATCAGCCTGGGCATCATCGGCTGCTATATCTCTAAAATCTATGAAGAGGTAAAGGGAAGGCCGCGGTATTTTATTGCGGCAAAAGCCGGCAGATGTGCGAAAAAGGTTGATGGAGAGTAAGAAGTCTGATATAATGAGAAATAGTACAGAGAAAGGTGCAGAAGAAATGAGGACTTATCTGGTGACCGGCGGAGCCGGATTTATCGGTTCCAATTATATTCATTATATGTTCCGCAAGTACGGAGACAGCATTCGCATCATCAACGTGGATTGCCTGACGTACGCAGGCAATCTGGAGAATCTCCGGGATGTGGAAAACCGGGAAAATTATACCTTCGTGAAAGCAAATATCTGCGACAGCGAAGCCATCATGAAGATTTTTGAGGAAAACGACATTGACCGCGTGGTACACTTTGCCGCGGAGAGTCACGTAGACCGCAGCATCCGCAACCCGGAGGTGTTTGTGAGGACAAATGTACTGGGGACTCTGGTTATGCTGAATGCGGCAAAGGCTGCCTGGGAGCTGCCGGACGGCACGTTTAAGGCGGACAAGAAGTTCCTTCACGTGTCCACGGACGAGGTATACGGCTCCCTGGAGGAGGAAGGCACTTACTTCTATGAGACAACGCCGTACGATCCCCACAGTCCGTATTCGGCCAGCAAAGCCTCTTCGGACATGCTGGTAAAGGCGTACATGGATACCTACCGTTTCCCGGCAAATATCACCAACTGCAGCAACAACTACGGCCCCTATCAGTTCCCGGAAAAGCTGATCCCGCTGATTATCAACAACGCCCTTCACGGAAAGAAGCTTCCCGTATACGGCGACGGCAAGAATGTCCGCGACTGGCTGTATGTGGAGGATCACGCCAAGGGTATTGATATGGTACAGGAGCAGGGGCGGCTTTTCGAGACATACAACATCGGCGGACACAATGAGAAACAGAATATCCAGATCATCCATATCATTCTGGATACCCTGCAGGAGATGCTGCCCGAGGATGATCCCAGAAAAGCGCTGGTAAATGAGGGGCTGATCACCTACGTGACGGACAGAAAGGGCCATGACCGCCGGTATGCGATTGCGCCGGACAAGATCAAGGCAGAGGTTGGCTGGTATCCGGAAACCATGTTTAAGGAAGGTATCCGCAGGACCATCGAATGGTACTTCAGCCATGAGGAATGGATGGAGCATGTGACCAGCGGAGATTACCAGAACTATTACAACGAAATGTATACCTGATCGCGCAGTGCCTGCTCCAAAGGAGCCATACATTACGGGATGCCTGAACAGGTATAAATAAATAAGCAAAACGGCTGTAAAGCAGACAAAGCGGGGGTGCTGTGCCAGAAACAGCATCCCCACTTGCCAATTATCCGGTTTTCCGGAAAAGGAAAAGGAGACTACCGATGAAAGGGATCATTTTAGCAGGAGGAGCCGGCACCAGGCTCTATCCGCTGACCAAGAGCATTTCCAAGCAGATCATGCCGGTGTATGACAAGCCGATGATCTATTATCCGCTTTCTACGCTGATGCTGGCGGGTATCCGGGAGATTCTGATTATCTCCACGCCGCGGGACATTAAGGTGTTTGAGGATTTGTTCGGCACAGGAGAACAGCTGGGCCTGTCCATGTCCTATGCGGTTCAGGAAGAGCCGCGGGGCCTGGCCGATGCATTTATCATTGGGGAAAAGTTTATCGGAAAGGATCATGTGGCCCTGGTTCTGGGAGACAATATTTTCTATGGCCAGAGCTTTTCCCGGGTATTAAAGCAGGTGGCCTCCCGGGAAAAGGGAGCGACGATTTTCGGCTATTATGTCCGCGACCCCAGAGAGTACGGCGTAGTGGAATTTGACGAAAACGGCAGGGCGATTTCCATAGAGGAAAAGCCGGAAAAGCCGAAGTCCAACTATGCGGTTCCGGGCCTGTACTTCTACGATAATGACGTGGTAGAGATTGCGAAAAAGGTCAAGCCCTCTGCCAGAGGAGAGATAGAGATTACCTCGGTGAATAACGCCTATCTGGAGCGGGGCGATTTGCATGTGGAGACCCTTGGCCGGGGCTTTGCTTGGCTGGATACGGGGAGCCATGATTCCCTGCTGGATGCCGCCGACTTTGTGGCAGCTTTCCAGAAGCGCCAGGGCATGTATATTTCCTGCATAGAGGAGATTGCGTACCGGAGAGGCTTTATCAGCCGCGAGCAGCTGATTGAATTGGCGCAGCCCCTGTTAAAGACGGCATATGGCCAGTACCTGATCGAAGTGGCAAACGGATTATAAGGGAGGAAAAGATGGGAAAGATAACGGTAGAGACGTGCGAAATCGAAGGGCTGAAGGTGATCACCCCGACCGTGTTCGGCGATCCGCGCGGATATTTTATGGAAACCTATAACTACAACGATTATAAGGACGCAGGGATTGACATGGAATTTGTCCAGGATAACCAGTCAGCCTCTAAAAAGGGGGTGCTGCGCGGCCTGCATTTTCAGATAAACTATCCCCAGGATAAGCTGGTTCGGGTAATCAGCGGCGAGGGGTGTGACGGGGCGTTAGATCGGCGTGCCGGCTCAGCCACTTTTGGCAATG
>JAHZHG010000125.1 GCA_019420425.1 Clostridiales bacterium | reverse complement strand
TATTTATGAAAAATTTAGAAAGCTTTTTCTTTGTTTATGTACCAAATACTGCGGATGTGATATACTTTATAGTAAGTTCGTATGCCTTGAATTTACAAAAGCGGGGAGTGATTGGATGAAGCTGCGGACAAGGCTGATGATTGCATTTCTTGTCGTTATTTTTGTACCGATAGCGCTGTTTTGTGTGGTAGCGGTCGGCTTTGGAAAATATCAGCTGCAGGCGCTGGAAGAGTCTATGGGGGTAACGGATCTGACCTATGAATCCCTGTCCAACTCCATGATACTGGTAAGCAAATCGACACAGCGGCTGTTTGAGCATATGCAGAGCAAAGCCGCAGAGGATGCGGATGCTTTTCTGGATAAGGATTATTTACAGGGACTGAACCGGGAGCTGCAGTCGAAGAGCTCGTTTCTGGTGGTGCGCCGCGGCACAGAGCTGTATTTTGAGGGGGCGGACGGACAGATAGATATTCTATTTTCTGAGCTTCCCGAGTATGGGGATTACACCTCGCCGGATGGAGGAAGATATATCGGAAGAGATGTGCAGGCGTTTGTGAAGCAGCTCGATCTGACGTTTACCGATGGGGTGACCGGGAGCGTGTTTATCATTACCTCTGTATCGGATGTGCTTCCCCAGGTAAAAAATCTGTTCAGGGATATGCTGGTTTCCACGGTGATTATCCTTTTTGTTACGGCGGCTATGCTGACCTACTGGATATACCGGGGGGTGAACAACCCGCTGAACCGCCTGCGGGAGGCTACGGTAAAGATTAAAGAAGGAAATCTGGACTTTACGCTGGAGGTGGAAGGCGAGAGCGAGATCGACGAGCTCTGCCGGGACTTTGAGGATATGCGCCAGCGGCTGAAGGAATCTGCCGAGGAGAAGGCGGAGTATGACCGGGAGAGTAAGGAGCTGATCAGCAATATTTCCCACGACCTGAAAACGCCGATTACCGCCATTAAGGGGTATGTGGAGGGAATCATGGACGGCGTGGCCGATACGCCGGAGAAGATGGACCGGTATATCCGCACGATTTATAATAAGGCCAACGACATGGACCGGCTGATCAATGAGCTGACCCTGTATTCAAAAATTGATACGCACAGGATTCCTTATACGTTTAATAAGATCAATGTGTATGAGTATTTTGCAGACTGTGCCGAGGAGGTCGGGCTGGAGCTGGAGGAGAGAAAGATTGCCTTTTCCTATCGCAACGATGTGGACAGGGATGTGGAAATCATCGCTGACGCGGAGCAGCTGAAGCGGGTAATCAATAATATCATCGGCAACTCGGTAAAATATATGGATAAGCAGCGCGGCCTGATCCAGATTCGGGTTAAGGATGCGGGCGATTTTATCCAGGTAGAGATAGAGGACAACGGAAAGGGAATAGCGGCGAAGGATCTGGTGTCTATATTTGACCGGTTTTACCGCACCGATGCGTCACGTAATTCTGCAGTGGGAGGCAGCGGCATCGGCTTGTCTCTTGTGAAAAGGATCATTGAGGATCACGGCGGAAAAATCTGGGCCAGAAGTAAGCTTGGCTCGGGAACAACGATGTATTTTGTAATCAGAAAACATCAGGAGGTACTGCACTATGAGTAAAATACTGATTGTCGAGGATGAACTGGCGATAGCGGATCTGGAAAAGGATTATCTGGAGCTGAGCGGATTTTCGGTGGAGATTGAAACCATTGGCGATGTGGGGCTGAAGAGGGCCCTCCAGGAGGAGTTTGATCTGGTGATTCTGGATCTGATGCTTCCGGGAATCGATGGATTTGAGATCTGCAGACAGATCCGGAAGGAGAAGGATACGCCGATTCTGCTGGTTTCGGCGAAAAAGGATGATATCGACAAGATACGCGGCCTGGGCCTGGGTGCGGATGATTACGTGACCAAACCATTCAGCCCAAGCGAGCTGGTGGCCCGGGTAAAGGCCCATCTGGCCAGATATGACCGCCTGGTACACGCAAACCGGGTGGAAAACCAGATTGTGGAGATCCGGGGAATCAAGATTGACAAGACGGCAAGGCGTGTGTGGGTGAATGGCGTGGAAAAAACGTTTACCACAAAGGAATTTGACCTGCTCACCTTCCTGGCAGAGAATCCGAATCATGTGTATACGAAGGAAGAGCTGTTCAAGAAGATATGGGATATGGACTCCATCGGGGATATTGCTACGGTGACGGTGCATATCAAGAAAATCCGGGAGAAAATCGAGGTATCCTCGTCGAAGCCCCAGTATATTGAGACGATATGGGGAGTGGGGTACCGGTTTAAGATATAGAGGACGGTTTATGGAGAGGGAGGAAGCAGGCTGTGATACGCAGAGCGGAGCCGGGGGATATTGACGGTGTGGTTCAGATTTATGCGCATATTTTGGACAGTGGAGAGAGCATTGGCTGGGTGAAGGGGATTTATCCGACCAGACGGACGGCGCTGGAGGCGCTGGAGAAGGACGAGCTGTTTGTGGATGAGGAGGATGGGCAGGTTGTAGCGGCGGCCAGGATTAACCGGGTTCAGGTGCCGGAATATGCCCTTGCCGACTGGAATTACCAGGCGCCGGAGGCTGAGGTGATGGTGCTGCATACGCTGGTGGTAGAGCCGGCGCAGGCGGGTAAGGGACTGGGCCGGAGGTTTGTGCAGTTTTATGAGGACTATGCTCTGGAGAACGGCTGTCGGTATCTGCGGATGGATACGAATGCGGTTAATGCGCGGGCGCGCAGTCTGTATAAGCGGCTGGGCTATACGGAGGCAGGGATTGTTCCCTGCAATTTTAACGGGATAGCCGGCGTGCAGCTGGTTTGTCTGGAAAAGACGCTTTGACGGCTGCAGGAGGGAGAAGGAGCGGTGGACGGCCGGAATGATAAAGAGGTAATGGAGCTTGCCCTTCAGGCAGGCCATATTCTTCTGGAAAACGGAGCGGAGATCTCCCGGGTAGAGGAGACAATGGATCGGATCTGCCACCATTACGGGGTGGAGTCCGGCAGTGAGTTTGTGCTGAGCAACGGGATTTTTATGACGGCGGGCAGCGACCGGGAAAAGTTTTTTGCCAAGGTGCAGCATATTCCGGTGAGCGGCACCCATCTGGATAAGGTGGCGGCAGTGAACCAGCTGTCCAGGGAGATTGCAGAAGGAAAATATACGGTGGATGAGGCTATGGCGGTTCTGGAGCAGATCCGGACAATGCCGCCGAAGCGGAAATGGGTACAGATTTTGGCTTCCGGCGTGGGCAGCGGGGCGTTCTGTTGCTTGTTCGGCGGAAATCTGTGGGACAGCGCCGCGGCATTTCTGACCGGACTGGCGCTTTACGGATATATTTTGTATATCAGCGGGCCGCATCTGTCGAAAATCGTGGGAAATATCGGCGGCGGCGCCCTGGTTACGCTGCTGTGCGGGCTGATGTATTTTGCCGGTCTGGGTGAGCATTTGAATTTTATGATTATCGGCTCGATTATGCCGATGATTCCGGGCGTGCCCTTTACCAATGCAATTCGGGATATTGCGGACGGGGATTATATTTCCGGTTCCGTACGGATGCTGGATGCCATGCTGGGATTTTTCTGCATTGCCTTTGGCGTGGGACTGGGAATTTCGATTTTGGGCAGAATAACCGGAGGTGTACGGCTATGATTACGGAGATTATTTCCGCGATGGCGGGGACGGTGGCATTTTCGGTTTTGTTTGGCGTGCCGCGGAGGTTTTATCCGTACTGTGGGATAATCGGAGGCATGGGCTGGGCAATTTATTGTTTGGCTTCCCTGGTGTGTGGTGCAGCAGAAAGTGTTTTGCTGGCCACGATGGTGGTGATTCTGCTGTCGAGATTTACGGCGATCTGGAAGAGGTGCCCGGTGACGATATTCTTGATTTCGGGAATTTTCCCGCTGGTGCCTGGCGCAGGGGTGTACTGGACGACGTATTATCTGGTGACGGATCAGCTGCCGCTGGCGGCGGAAACGGGATATATGGCGCTGAAAACGGCGGTCTCCATTGTGCTGGGGATTGTATTTGTGTTTGAGCTGCCTCAGGGATTTTTTCTGGCGATTTTGGGACGAAAGAGAAAACAGTGACTTTACGGGCGGGGAGGAAGAGGATGAAGGACTGGATTCTATTTGAAGATAAGCATTTGCTGGTGGTGAAGAAGCCGGCGGGGATTGCCGTACAGACCGCAAAGCTGGCGGAGCAGGATCTGGAGAGCATGTGCAGGAATTATCTGGCGGAGCAGACGAAGAAGGCTCCGTATCTGGGCCTGGTGCACAGGCTGGATCAGCCGGTGCAGGGAATTATTGTATTTGCAAAGTCTGAGTTTGCATCAAGGGAGCTTTCTGCGCAGCTGGCAAAGGGGAATATGAATAAGACGTATCTGGCAGTGGTGCGGATGCAGAACGGAAAGTCTGTGGCTAAGAGCGGAAGGCTGACCGATTATCTGGTCAAGGATGGAAAGACAAACTGCTCCCAGATCGTTCCGGCTTCTGCGAAAGGAGCCAAAAAGGCAGAGATGGAGTACCGGATCAAAAAGTATAAAACCGGGTATGCGCTGGTAGAGGTGCATTTGCTTACCGGGAGACACCATCAGATCCGGGTACAGCTGGCAGGGGCGGGAATGCCGATTTACGGCGACGGTAAATATGGCGGCGCGCCGAAGGAGGAGCGGGAGATGGCGCTCTGTGCGGCTGAGCTGGAGTTTATGTATCCGGGTACAAAAAAGAAAATGAAATTTACCTGTGAACCGGAGGGCACAGGCTTTACGCTGGTATAGTACTGGCTTGCAATATCTGGGCATTGACGAAAAACAGAATAATGAGGGCTTTTCCGGCGCAAGCTAACGATCAAGGAGGCTGGTATAATGTCGGAATATAAAAAGCTCTGTTGGATTTTGGGAATCACAGCGGCGGTATTTCTGGGGATGCGGTACCTGCTGCCGTATGTGCTTCCCTTTTTTATTGCCTATTTTTTCGTGCACTGGCTGAATCCGGTGACCGTTCGCATACACAAAAAACTGAAATGCCCCAAGGAATGGATTATTGCAGTGCTGATGACGCTGCTGCTGGGCCTGGCGGGGCTGGGGCTGTATTTTCTGTACAGTCAGCTGGTGGTGCAGATACAGAATATTGCGGAAAATTTTGACCGGTATTACGGGCAGTTTATGGGAGTGGTGGATGACTGCTGCTATGGACTGGAAAATTTTCTGGGGATCCGGAATGAGGAAATCAAGGATTTTGTTTATGTAAATCTGGATCATATGGAGGCACGGCTGGAGGAGCAGATGCCCATCATGCTCCACAGCTCTATCCGGTACATTATGGGAATAATCGCTGCAGTGGGGCTGGTGTTTGTGATTTATGCGGCGGTTATTCTTCTGATGAAGGACTATGACAAGATCAAGGCAAATCTGGAGAATTATGAGCTGTATCAGCGGTCGCACCGGATTATGGATCGGCTGTGGAAGCTGGGAGGGGAGTATATTAAGGCGCAGATCATCATTATTACGGTGGTGTCCGTGCTGTGTGTGGTGGGTCTGGCGGTGATGAAAAATCCGTACGCCCTGCTGCTGGGGCTGGCCATCGGGCTGCTGGATGCCCTTCCGTTTATTGGGGTGGGAACGATCTTGATCCCCTGGTCGCTGTTTACGCTGCTTCAGGGGAATTTTGGAAAGGCGTCTGCGCTGTTTCTGCTGTTTCTGGCCGCAAATACGGCCAGAGAGCTGCTGGAGCCAAAGCTTCTGGGAGACAGCCTGGGGATTTATCCCTTTGCCATGGTGCTGATTGTCTATGCGGGAATCTGCGTGTACGGGCTGGGCGGCGTGATCCTCGGCCCGGCCACTGTCCTGATCGTGCGGGAGGTGGTCAGGGAGGTTTTCTGACGATGCGGCTTATCGCACCTGGCGCAGGGCAAAGCAGCTGTGTGACAGTAAGGCTCCGGCCAGGGCAAAGGCGGCGGAGGCCGGGAATGCAGTGACGGCATACAGGAGATTTTTGCCGGTCCAGGCAATGGACATCAGCGAGGAAAACTGAAGCTGGTAAACCGGAAGCAGGGCAGCCAGACGAAACAGCGGATCGTGCTCAGCCGGGGAGAGGTACAGCGGAAGCAGGAAAAGTGCAGCTGTGATGGCAAGGGCGGCGGTGGCATTCCGGCTGACTGCAGAGACCAAAAGGGTGAGGGCGGTCAGCGCAGCTATGCCGCTGAAGGAAAGGCCAATTTGGTACAGAAGCATGGTTCCGCAGCTGATGTTAAAGGGAATATAGTCCATATAGGCCGCTTCGCAGAAAAGTACGCTGGAGTCAAGGCCTGTTGTGCCGTAGAGGAAAAGGGCAGCAGCCATAAACGCTCCGAGAATCAGTGCGGTAAGGGAAAGGGAGGCCGCAAAGGAGGCGATGATCTTTGCCACAGGACAGCGGGTTTTTCCGTACCGCGAGGTCAGCAGGATATTGTCTGCGCCGGCGTACTCGCCGGAAAATACGGAAGCGGTCATGACAATGGTCAAAAAGGCGGCGGCGGTCATGGTCTGTACCAGGCTGCGGCTGAGGGCGAGCCAGCCAGAGTGATAGCCCACCTGGATGCGCTGGTCTCCGTAGACGTCAGCGACTGTCTTTCCATTCCAGGTGCCGTCTGGGTTGGCAAAGCGGCTGTGTACGGCAGACTGCATGGAATTCAGGCCGATATAGGCTACGCTGACGCCGTGCCAGCGCTCCAGATCTTCTTTCGAGGGCAGGAAATCGCTGAGCATCTGCCGGACCTTGGCGTCGTCCAGGGAGCCTGCGTATTTGGCGGCGATTTGCTGTTCGTACTGAATATCCGCCGGGGATGCCCAGGGGAAGCTATTCAGGCCAAGCAGCAGGACAAGAAGGAGGCCGCCAAGCACCAGCTTTCGGGAGAAAATTTTTTTCAGTTCAAAGCAGATCAGACGTTTCATGGCGATTGCTCCTTTCCAAATAGTAGAGATATTGGGTTTCCAGGCCAGGGGAAGGAAGCCGATCGTCTGCCAGGAGTTGTCCTGCATTCATCATGACGACCTTATCTGCAATGACTTCCAGATCCGATACGATATGGGTGGAATAAAGGACGATGCTGTCCGTGGCCAATGCTTTTAGCAGCTTGCGAAAGCGTATCCGTTCGCCGGGATCGAGGCCGACGGTAGGCTCGTCCAGGATGAGGATTCTGGGATCGTTGAGCAGGGCCTGAGCAATGCCCAGCCGCTGCTTCATGCCGCCGGAAAGGGTTTTGATTTTGGACTTGCTTTTTTCCGTAAGACCAACGGCGGATAACAGCCGGCGGGATTTCCGTGAAGCTTCGCCGGAGGGGAGGCCCTTCAGGGCGGAAATGTAGAGCAGGTAGTCCTGAGGGGTAAAATCCGGGTAAACGCTCTGGGCAAAGCTCTGGGGCAGATAACCGAGAAGGGAGCGGTAGCCTTCACCCAGGGAGCGGATTTCCCGGCCATCCAGGGTGATATGGCCGCTGGTTGGCGTTTGGAGAGCGCAGATCAGGCGCATGAGCGTAGATTTCCCTGCCCCGTTCGGGCCAAGCAGGCCGCATATGCCGGGGGAAAGCGTGAGCGTCAGACGGCAGACGGCGGTTTTTCGACCGTAGGATTTAGTCAGCTGGTGGATTTGCAGTTCCATAGAGCTACTCCTTTCTTTTGGAATAAAGAGAGGATAC
>JAHZHG010000124.1:4081-7666 GCA_019420425.1 Clostridiales bacterium | reverse complement strand
TTGGCGAAAGACAGTAGTTTCTTGACCAGCCTAATGCAGAAGAACCTCCGTTTTATCAAGCCTATTGTGAAAAAGAAGGCCCTCCGCATTTGTACTCACGCCTTAGAAACACAGCCCCGAGCAGGAGGGTGTATGAGGAAGTTTACCGTTTTTCCAATAGGATGCATTCGACCTCTACTCTCCGAGTGTTTAATAAAACATAATGGCCAAATTATTCTCCTGAAAAGCCTGGAAACTTCTTCACTCATTCTTCCGGCTTAGACGCACAGCCGCTATGGGAAGGAGATTGTCCAGGAGGAGCCTTCAGGGGCGGGTTTAGCGCAGGTGAAATCCGACGCTTACGGAAACTTAGGCGCGAAGGCTTTCCTGAGCGTCTTAGTTGGAGTTAGCGGCTAGTTCGCCGGAGCGTTGCCATCAGCGACGGATGGACAACCTCCTTCCCATAGCGGCGTCCGGAAATCCACCGTGTAAAAATGTATACATATATCCTCCCAGTATAGCATGGGAAACCGGACAGCTGTATGTCATGATTCTTTTTTCCCGCATAAAATTAATGCGATTCACGGGCGGTCCTCCCTGAGCAAAATACGGGTGATGAGCAGAGCCGCCATCTGGAATTCCAGGTCATTTTCCATGCCCAGTATCGCTTTTATCCTGGCAATCCGGTAACGGATGGTATTGGGATGCTGGAACATGGCTTTCCCTGTCTGGTCAATATGAAAATTGCACTGCACATATGTACGCAGCGTATCCACCAGATGGGCGCTCTGCCCGGATTCGCTTTCCCGCAGCTGCGCAAGAAGGCCGCAGAGATATTCCTTTACATAGGCATTATCCGCTAAGGGAAGGAGCAGATTGTTCATCGCAAGCTCGCTGTATTTTTTGAAGGGCGCACCCTCCTGTCTGCAAATGGTGTTTGCATAAAAGCTGCGCTGTATGGCTATGTCTGTCCGGGAAAGCAAAAGGGGCTGGTCGCTGATGCCGATATAAAAGCGGCTTTGGACAATGAGCAGCTCCTGAAGCAGATCCTTCCAGTTCTGCATAACGGCTGTGCTGCCCGGCTTCTCTTTATAGAAATACAGGAAAAAAATGCCCTTTTTGTATTTCATAAAGCAGAAGTCAGCGGCATCACGCAGGTTATGCTTCTGCAGCTGCAGTCCATTCAGGCATCGTTGGATCGAAAACTCATCGATGGCTGTTTTATAGGAAATATACATCACCGAAATATAGTGATGCTCTTCTGTTTTGACCTCCTGCAACAGCTTATCAATCACCGGTGCGGAATCTCCGGACGTAAGGAAAGTATCGATCAGATTTTCGTAATACGTATAATTCGTATCGGAGCGCAGATAATCGGTAAGGTTTAAAATCACATCCTCTATGTAAATCGAATCGAAAAAGAACAGGGGAACCTGCTGCTGATCCGCAAGCGCTTTTACCTGCTGCGGCAGCTCCTGGAAGAATACCGATTTCACCGCAATAGCCGATACCCCGATTTTCATGAGCTGGGAGAAGGAGGAATAGATTTTCTCCGGCTGCTCCCTGGCATAAAGCAGATTGGTCAGCACAAAATCTCCTTTGTGAAAATCACAGAAGTCCTCTTCAATCCCTTCATAATCTAAGATCACCACATTGGAGATCACGCGGTATAAACCACCTGCCCCCGCGCAAAGCCGGAAGTGGGAAAAGAAATCAAATTGCAGTAATGATGCGACATCCAGCATGGCCGCCCCTCCTATCCGTTTACCAACAGTTACCTTAAGCGTAAACGCAAACTACGGATAAATCAAGCGCTGATTTGTAATTTCTACAAAAATGTATAGATTTTTTTGTTCTGGTTTACATAGTAATTTCATGGAAAACCTGCTATAAGTTTATTAAAGAAAATAAAGCAAAAAGCAAAGGGGCTTATCTCCACTTCCGGTTTAGGCAAGTGGAGATAAGCTCTTTTTGTATCATTAGGAAACTACGTTCCCTATGATACAAAACCCTCCGGGGGATCGCACTCCGCGCTAAGGAAAATGGTTGCTATCGCGACCGCGCTCCGGCGTGGGAATGTGCCTCCGGTACATTCTTTTTAGGAGGTATCGATGGTACAGGAAATTTTTACGCTGACAAAAGAGATGGTCGCCATCCCAAGCGTCAATACAACAGCGGGAGAAAAGGAGATCGGTTTATTTATTGAACAGTATCTTCGGAAGATCCCCTATTTTATTAAACATCCAAAGCAGGTTATCGTACAGGAGCTTCCCGGGGACTCCCTGCATCGCCGGAATGTGTTTGCCCTGCTGCTTGGCGAAAAGCAGCCTAAGGCGGATACCATCATTTTGCATGGACATACGGATACGGTTGGCGTAGACGATTTCGGCGCATTGAAGGAATATGCCTTTTCCCCGGATGAGCTGATGGCTCAGCTAAGAAAGCTGGAGCTGCCGGAGGATGTCCGAAAAGACCTGGAATCCGGGGATTACCTCTTCGGCAGGGGCTCCTGCGACATGAAAAGCGGAGACGCCGTATTTATGGTGCTGGCAAAGCACCTGGCAGAGCGGATACAGGAGTGGTCCGGAAATATCCTGCTCTCCTTTAATCCGGTGGAGGAAAATCTGCACACCGGGATCATCGCCGGCTGCGACATATTGCTGGAATTAAAGGAAGAATACGGCCTTAACTACCTGCTGGCAATCAACAATGACTATACCTGCCCCATGTATCCGGGGGATAAAAACCATTATATCTATACCGGAGTCGTCGGAAAGCTCCTGCCCTGCTTTTATATCCAGGGAAAGGAAACCCATGTGGGACAGTGCTTTGAAGGCTTCGACGCCTCCGCAGTGGCAGCCGGCCTGGTGAGGAAAATCAATCTGAACAGCCAGTTCTGCGACGGATACCAGGGAGAATACAGCCTTCCCCCGGCGGTCCTGAAAATGAAGGACCTAAAGCCATGGTATAACGTGCAGACGGCGAAGGAAGCCCTCGTATATTTTAATTATTTTGTCCATAATGCAGAGATAACCGAGATCCTAGGCAAGCTGAAGGCTGCCGCCGCGGAAACGGTGGAGGAAATACAGCAGCTGACAGAGGAGCGGTACCGCGCATACTGCCAACTGTCCGGCCAGGATTACCAGCCGCTTTCGCCTTACTGCCAGGTGATGACCTACGAGGAGCTGTATAACCGAGCGGCAGCAGCCGTAGGTGAACAGGCGCTTTCCGAGCAGCTCGGCCGGATGACGGAGCAGCTGTTGAAGGAAAAAACCGATCAGCGGGAGCTCCCCGTGGCGCTGATCCGGGAAATGCTCCAGCTGCTTAGCTGCTATCAGCCGGTTGTGGTTCTGTATTTTGCCGCCCCCTATTGCCCGCATAACACCCTGCAGAAGGCGGATGCCGAAATCGAGGCAAAGCTGGGACAGGTTGCCGGGGAAACCGGCCGCGAGGAACAGATTACCTACAAGCTGTGCCGCTTTTTCCCCAGCTTATCGGACAGCAGCTATTTGAAGATTGACGATTCGGACGCGTCGGTGGAATTATTAACGCATAACTTCCCGCAGATGCAGCAGCTGTACCCTGTCCCGCTGGACAAAATCAAGC
>JAHZHG010000124.1:0-4033 GCA_019420425.1 Clostridiales bacterium | reverse complement strand
GACAGAGCGCGTATATATGCCCTACAGCTTTGGGGTTTTGCCAAAGCTGCTGCAAAAAACTCTGCGGGTATTTCTTGAACAATAATTGTGCCGCGGACGCGGCGGAAGGGAGCTTCTATGTTTGTGGAAAATGGAACGGGCGTGTTGAAAAAAGTGCTGGTTTCCCGGCCGGAATTTTTAAAGCCGGCGCCCATCAATGAAATCGCGAAAAAATGGAAAGACACCACAATGGATGTGGAAAAAATGCTGCACGAGCACCAGCTTTTTGTTGACGCGTACCAAAAGGCCGGCGTTGAGGTTGCCTTTTTGGCGGCGGATGAGGAACGCCCCAATTCTGTCTTTGCCAGAGATTTTGGCGGCTGCGTTAAGGAAGGCTACATTCTTGGTCGGTTTAAGCTGCCGCTGCGGGATAAGGAGCATGTGGATTATGAGGCGAGGATGAAGGAGCTGGGGATTCCCAAGGTTGCGGAATGTAAAGAAGGTCTGTTTGAAGGCGGGGACTTTGCCTTTATGAATGAGAAATGGATTGCCATCGGCATGGCAGACCGCACCAATGAAAAAGGGGTAGAGGAGATTCGCCGTCAGCTTTTGCCATTGGGTTATGAGATAACTGCTGTTCCCTTAAATCCGGCATACCTGCATATGGATATGTGCTTTAATCTGGTGGATGACCATCTGGCCGTTACCTATAAGAATGGACTTCCGGAGGAATTTGTCCGTATGCTCTATGCCCATGACATCGATCTGATTGAAGTACCGGAGGAAAGCATTTTCCTGCATGGCTGCAATCTCCAGGCGCTTGGCAATCACCGGGTTTTGTCGCTGAAGCGAAACGCTTCCGTCAACGAGGCGCTGGGCGCCAGGGGTATGGACGTGATTGAGCTGGATATTACGGAGATTTTGAAGGCGGGCGGCGGCCCCCACTGCATGACCTTCCCGTTAGTCCGGGAGAAATAGAATCTGAAAGGCAGGCGGTAAGATGAGTGTATTTTTAGTCGATGAATATAAGAACATGGAGCCGTATGTACCGGGGGAACAGCCCAAAGATAAGCCGTATATCAAATTAAATGCCAATGAGACCTCCATGCCCCCATCGCCAAAGGTATTTGAAGCCTTGTGCAAAAGTGAAATCTGGACCATGAGCTACTACGCAGACCCCTACTGCCACGAATTCCGCCGGGCGGTCGCAGAGGTATATGGGGTAAAGGAGGAAGAGGTTTTCGTGGGAAACGGCGCGGACGAGATATTGAGCTTTTGCCTGATGAGCTTTTTCCGGCCGGGAATGAAGATTTATTTTCCGGACGTCACCTATGGATTTTATCATACCTATGCGAAAACCTACCGCCTGGATATGACGGAAATCCCGGTGAAGGAGGATCTCCGTATCGACATCGCGGATTATATGCATGTGGATGGGGATATTATTTTCGCCAATCCCAATAACCCCACCGGAATGGCCGTACCGGTATCGGATATTGAGCGTCTGGTACAGGCAAACCCGCAGCGCATGGTAATTATTGATGAGGCTTATGTGGACTATACGGATGAATCCTGTATTTCCCTGGCGACAAAATATCCGAATCTGGTGGTGGTGCGCACCTTTTCCAAATCCCGGAACCTGGCGGGCGCGCATATCGGCTTTGCCGTTGCGTCCAAGGAGATTATTGAAGATATGAATAAAATCAAATTCTCCTTTAATCCCTTCCATATGAATACCATCACCATGGCCGCGGGAATTGCGGCAGTTAAGGACACGGAATACCTGGAGGAATGTGTTGCCCATACAATAGCGAGCCGTGAATATACAAAAACCGAATTAGAAAAAATCGGATTTCATGTGATTCCGTCAAAGGCCAATTTTTTGTTTGTCTATCATGACGACATCTCTTCTGAGGAGCTGTGTATCTGGTTAAAAAAAGAAGGCATCCTTACCCGGCATTTTGCGGACGAACGTCTGAAAAAATATCTGCGGATCACGATAGGCACCAAATCCGAAATGCAGGTAGTGTTGATTGCCATTCGGGAAATTTTGGAGGCGCACCGGAATGAAAATATTAATCTGCGATTATGCCAATGTTTGTGAAACGGATTATACCTTAACGATCCAGAGCATTCGGGCCGTTCTTCGGGACGCTGAGGTGATTGTGCACCACTATGCGGGCAAGGAGGATTTATACCGTCAGGCTGCGGATGCGGATGGGATGATTACCGCATTCCTCCCCCTGGATGAAGCATTTTTTGCCCAGGCAAAGCGGTTGAAATGTGTCTCTGTGAATGCGGTGGGATATGGGAATATCGATCTGGCGGCGGCCCAAAACGCCGGGGTGGGGATTTGCCATATTGCCGAATACTGCACCCAGGAGGTAGCCGAGCATACGTTTGCCCTGATGAATGCCTTAAACCGAAATCTGAAATACTACACAAGGCAAGTTGAACAGCTGCTGCACTGGGAATACCACAGCATTCCCGGCGGAAGCACGCTGTCCGGACAGACGCTTGCCATTTTCGGATTCGGCAGGATCGGCAGGCGGGTGGCCGCGCTGGCACAGGCATACGGGATGCGTGTGCTGGCAGTGGATCCCTATGTGAGCGCCAGCGACGCCCAAAACAGCGGCGCCGCCCTTGTGACTTCCCAGGAGGCCTTTGCCCGGGCGGATGTAATTACCAATCATATGAATCTGACCAGGGAAAATTATCATTTTTTCGATGACCGGGCGTTTGGCCAGCTGAAAAGAGGGCCGCTGTTTATCAATGTAGCCCGCGGCGCATGTGTGGATGAGGCAGCATTGATCCGGGCGCTGGACGACGGAAAAATCCGAGGAGCCGGGCTGGATGTGCTGGAGGCAGAGGAGCCGGTCTTAGCGGGACATCCGCTGTTAAACCGGGATAATGTGCTCATTACGCCCCACAGCGCGTTCTATTCCAGGCAGTCCATGGAACGGCTGCAGACAATCAGCGGAAGCAATCTGGCGTATTATTTAAACCACGAACCGGAAAAGGTTCACCGGGTGGTCAGCCTTGGCTGACCGCTTCCACGGCCGGCATAATCCGCAATCTCCAGGCCAAAGGCCCGGGCGTTTTTAAAGTATACCTTCCAGGCATCCCAGAACTTAGCCGCAGTAAATGCGGCACTTAAAGTACATTTTCAGCCGTCCCGAAGTTCCCTAAATACCCTTGGTTCACTCCGTACCCATTACCCTTTCTGTCCCCCACCAGTTTGGCATGAGCTCTTCTAATGTAATGGTTTCCCTTTTCTCATAGTCCACCATGATCTCCATATCTTTATTTTTCACCGACAGCTGCATCAAAAACTCTCTGCATGCGCCGCAGGGCATACCGCTCCCGCCGCCAAAGGGCGCCTTATCCCGAAAGGCGATCAGACGCTTAATCACGGTTTGTCCGCTGTTTACGTACATATTCAGCGCAGCTACACGTTCTGCGCACAGATCCAGAACCCCGCTGCAGCTTTCAATGCAAAATCCGGTATATATCTCGCCATTCTCCGCTTCCAAAGCACATACAACATGGTGCGCATATATAAAGGGAGTTACCTCTCCGGGATGATACTGTTCTTCTGCTTTTCGATATAACTTTTCCCAAATGTCCATTATTTTTCCTCTCCGTATTATCTTATTCTGTTTTCCGTACAGGCGATCCACTCATCCAGCGTCAGCGGTGTGTAATTGGAATACATGCAAAAGCAGTTAATCATATTGCAGGGCACATGCCGCTTGGCACCGTCCGGCCCTGTGGATACGCTCTGCCGGGTCAGCTGCTGAAACTGCTCAATCCGCCGCTGATCCTGCGTATCGTGTACATGTCCGTACAGCATATACGTCTTTGGATTTCCCTGATCGTCCACCCGGTACTGCCCATTGTAGCAGATAATGGGATAATGGCAGAGCACCACCTTCCGCTTATTATCCTGCAGCTCCTCATACGGCTTAATCCATTCAAATCTGCCTGCATTATACGCACTGTTCTTTAAAAACCGGTCATGATTGCCCTGAATCAGATACAGCCTTCCCTTCAG